>JBAPWR010000067.1:0-8706 GCA_049283775.1 Thiobacillus sp. | reverse complement strand
ATCGGAAAGCTTGCCGCTTTCGATCTCGTAGAGGTGGTGGTGCGGCGTGGTGTTGGGATCGTAGAAGACCTTGCTGGGGTCGACGATCACCTCGCGGATGAGCTTCTTCTCCAGGAACAGTTTGAGGGTGTTGTAAACCGTTGCCTTCGACGTTTCGGAGTGGCGCGTATTGACAATCGCCATCACCTGGTCGGCCGAGAGATGTTCCTGGCGCGAAAACAGCGCATGCGCGATCTCGATCCGCTGGTGGGTCGGATTGATGTCGTGGCTGCGCAAGATGCCGGCCATGTTGTCGCGCGTGTAATCCATGGCGTAATCATAAACATCAATCTGGACTTTGTCTAATTTCCGGAATGGGTATGACTGTCATCTGCAAAGGCCCGTGCCAGAATGGCATCACGCCAAAAAACGGTACAATTCAGGCCTGACTTTTGGAATCGGAATCCTGTGGTTACGCTCACCCGCCTCGATAGCGCGCAGCCTGATTTTAAGGCGCGTCTTACCCGCCTGCTGCAATACGATGACGCGGCCGACGCTGCGATCGAACAGACAGTGGCCGCCATCCTTCAAGATGTCAAAACCCGCGGCGACGCCGCGGTGCTCGAGTACACCACACGCTTCGACCGGCTGACCGCAGCATCCATGGCAAGCCTGGAACTGAAGGCTGCGCAATTGCAGGGCGCACTGGAACAATTGCCCGCCGACACCCGCCTCGCGCTCGAGGCAGCTGCGCAACGTGTCCGCAGCTATCACGAGAGACAGGTGCAGGAATCCTGGACCTATACCGAGGATGATGGCACGGTGCTCGGGCAGAAAATTACCCCCCTCGATCGGGTCGGCCTGTATGTGCCGGGCGGCAAGGCCGCGTATCCGTCGTCGGTGCTGATGAATGCGATCCCGGCCAAAGTGGCCGGCGTGGCGGAACTCGTCATGGTGGTGCCGACGCCGGGGGGGGAGCAGAACCAGCTGGTACTGGCTGCCGCTGCGATTGCCGGGGTGGACCGCGTCTTCACGATCGGTGGCGCCCAGGCGGTGGCGGCGCTGGCCTATGGCACCGAGACCGTGCCGCAGGTCGACAAGATCGTCGGGCCCGGCAACGCCTACGTCGCGTCGGCCAAGCGCCGCGTGTTCGGTACGGTGGGCATCGACATGATCGCCGGCCCGTCGGAAATACTGGTGATCGCAGATGGCTCGGTGCCGCCGGAATGGGTGGCAATGGACCTGTTCTCGCAGGCCGAGCACGACGAAATGGCGCAGTCGATCCTGCTGTCGCCCGACGCCGCGTATCTCGATGCGGTGGCCGCGGCGATCGACAAGCTGATCGAAGAGATGCCGCGCGCCGAAGTGATCCGCACCTCGCTGATCAACCGCGGCGCATTGATCCTGAGCCGCGATCTCGACGACGCCGCGGCGATTTCCAATACCATCGCTCCCGAGCACCTGGAACTGGCGATAGCCGATCCCGACGCGCTGCTGCCCAAGTTGCGCCACGCCGGCGCGATCTTCATGGGCAGGAATACCTGTGAAGCGCTGGGTGATTATTGTGCTGGGCCGAATCATGTGCTGCCGACTTCGCGCACGGCACGCTTCTCGTCGCCGCTTGGCGTGTATGACTTCCAGAAGCGCAGTAGCCTGATCCATGTGTCGCAGGCCGGTGCGCAGACGCTCGGGCAGGTCGCCGCCACGCTGGCCTACGGTGAAGGCCTGCAGGCGCACGCGCGCTCCGCCGAATATCGCCTGGTTCATAAATGAGCCAGTTCTGGAGTGCCGTGGTGCACGGCCTGACGCCCTACGTGCCGGGCGAGCAGCCGAGGCTCGCCAACCTGGTCAAGCTCAACACCAACGAGAGCCCCTACGGTCCCAGTCCGAAGGTGCTGGAGGCCGTGCGAGCGGAGGCTGCGGACACGCTGCGCCTCTATCCCGACCCAGGTTCCGATCGCCTGCGTGCGGGCATTGCCGCCTATCACGGCGTGACACCCGATCAGGTGTTCGTCGGCAATGGCTCGGACGAAGTGCTGGCGCACGCCTTCATGGCGCTGCTGAAGCACGGCCAGCCGATCCTGTTTCCGGACATCACCTACAGCTTCTATCCGGTGTATTGCGGATTGTACGAAATCGCCTACAGGACGATTCCGCTGACGGAATCATTCGAGATCCGGGTGGACGATTATCTGGTCCCCAACGGCGGGGTGATATTTCCCAACCCCAACGCCCCCACCGGGCGACTCCTGGCGCTGGGCGAAATCGAGCGCCTGCTCAGCGGTAATCCGGACTCGGTGGTGGTGATTGACGAAGCCTATATCGACTTCGGTGGCGCAACGGCAGTGGGGCTGGTAGCGCGTTATCCGCAACTGCTGGTCACCCGTACCTTATCGAAGTCACATGCGCTGGCCGGCCTGCGAGTCGGCTATGCCATCGGCCAGGCACACCTGGTCGAGGCCCTGAACCGGGTAAAGGATAGTTTCAATTCCTACCCGCTCGACCGTTTCGCCCAAGCGGGTGCGCTGGCGTCGATCCAGGACTCCGGCTATGTCGAGGGGATTTGCGCCCGGGTGGTGGCGACCCGCACCCGCCTGGTGGCGTCGATGGCCGAAATGGGATTCGAGGTGCTGCCGTCGGCAGCCAACTTCATCTTTGCCCGCCATTCTGTCCACGACGGTGCCACGCTGTCTGCCGCGCTGCGCGAACGCAGCATCATCGTGAGACACTTCAGGAATCCCGCCCGTGTCGCCCCGTTCCTGCGCATCACGGTCGGTACCGATGCGCAATGTGACGCGCTGCTTGCTGCATTGAAAGCCATCCTGAACTGCTAGAATCCTGCAAAGAATTATTTTCCGACGCCATGCGTACCGCCCAAGTCACTCGCAACACCCTAGAGACCCAGATCTCGGTCAGCCTCAATCTGGACGGCACCGGCATTTCCAGGCTCGCCAGCGGTGTGCCGTTTCTCGATCACATGCTCGACCAGATCGCGCGTCATGGCCTGATCGACCTGGACATCCAGGCCAAGGGTGATCTGCATATCGATGCCCACCACACCGTGGAAGACACCGGAATCACCCTCGGCCAGGCTTTTGCTCAGGCGCTCGGCGACAAAAAGGGCATCCGCCGCTACGGCCATGCCTACGTGCCGCTCGACGAGGCCTTGTCGCGCGTGGTGATCGATCTGTCGGGACGCCCGGGGCTGGAATACCACGTCGACTACACGCGCGCGCGTATCGGTGAATTCGACGTCGACCTGTTCCTCGAGTTCTTCCGTGGTTTCGTCAATCACGCCGGCGTCACGCTGCACATCGACAATCTGCGCGGCATCAATGCGCACCACCAGGCCGAGACGATCTTCAAGGCTTTCGGTCGCGCGCTGCGGATGGCAGTGGAGCCTGATGCACGCATGGGCGACGTGTTGCCATCGACCAAGGGTTCCCTGTGAATATCCTGGCAGGGGGAGCGCGGTGAGCGTCGATATCGCTGTCGTCGATTACGGCATGGGCAATCTGCGTTCGGTGTCCAAAGCCATCGAGCACGTCGCGCCGCGCGCGAACGTCGTGGTCACTTCTGACCCTGCCGTCATTGCCGAAGCGGGCCGGGTGGTCTTTCCGGGGCAGGGGGCCGCTCCCGATTGCATGCGCGAGATCGATGCCCGTGGCCTGCGTCAGGTGATTATCGATGCCGCCCACAGCAAGCCCTTCCTCGGTATCTGCATGGGCATGCAGGTGCTGTTCGAGCACAGCGAGGAAGGCGATACCGCCTGTCTCGGTATTTTGCCGGGCACGGTGCGGCATTTTCCCCACGAGGCGATGCACGATGCAGCCGGCGACAAGCTCAAGGTTCCGCACATGGGCTGGAACAACGTCCATCAGGCGGTTCCGCACCCCCTGTGGGCGGGGATCGAGGAGGGTGCCCGCTTCTATTTCGTGCACAGCTACTTCGTGCAGCCGGCGTCCCCCGAGACGATAGCGGGATTTTCGCATTACCCTTTCCCCTTCACCTGCGCAGTGGCGACGGGGAACATCTTTGCTGTCCAGTTTCACCCGGAAAAAAGCCAGCATGATGGCTTGGTGCTGCTGGGCAATTTTGTAACCTGGAATCCGGGTGAGCACGACACCGCCTGTGATGCGTCCGGCGCAGCCTGCGTCTAAATTTTTCTTCGTACGACCATGTTGATTATTCCCGCGATCGACCTTAAAGACGGCCAGTGCGTGCGTCTGGAGCAGGGCGAGATGGACAAGGCCACGGTGTTTTCCGAGGATCCGGCAGCTACTGCGCTTCACTGGAAAGAGTTGGGCGCGCGTCGCCTGCATCTGGTCGACCTCAATGGTGCATTTGCCGGCAAGCCGGTCAATGACGCGGCGATTCGCTCGATTGTCGATGCCGTCGGCGACGAGATGCCGGTGCAGCTGGGTGGTGGTATACGCGATCTCGCCACCATCGAGCGCTATCTCGACGATGGCGTGCGCTATGTCATCATCGGCACGGCTGCGGTGAAGAACCCCGGATTCCTGCACGAGGCCTGCGATGCCTTCCCCGGCCATGTGATGGTCGGGCTCGACGCCAAGGATGGCAAGATTGCGGTCGAGGGCTGGTCCAAGATCACCGGACACGACGTCATCGATCTGGCCAAGCGCTTCGAAGGCTACGGGGTCGAGGCGATTATCTATACTGACATCGGCCGCGACGGCATGCTCACCGGCGTCAATGTCGAGGCTACCCAGAGGCTGGCCCAGGCGCTGTCCATCCCGGTCATCGCCAGCGGTGGCGTCACCAATCTCGACGACGTCAAGGCGCTGTCGACCGTGGCCAAGGACGGCATCATCGGCGCCATCACCGGGCGTGCGATCTACCAGGGAACGCTTGATTTCGCCGAGGCACAGAAGCTTGCGGACGAGCTGGCCGGCGGCGTTTTCGGCGTCTGATTCAAGAGACTGGCCATGCTGGCGAAACGCATCATTCCCTGTCTGGACGTCACCCATGGCCGTGTGGTCAAGGGCGTCAACTTCGTCGAACTGCAGGACGCCGGCGATCCGGTTGAAATCGCCCGCCGCTACAACGAGGCCGGAGCTGACGAGCTGACCTTTCTCGACATTACGGCCTCTTCAGACGACCGCGACCTGATCCTGCACATCATCGAAGACGTCGCCGCCGAGGTTTTCATCCCCCTGACGGTCGGCGGCGGGGTGCGCGAAGTGGGCGACGTGCAGCGCCTGCTCAATGCCGGAGCCGACAAGGTCAGCATCAACACCTCGGCGGTGCTGAACCCGCAACTGGTCAAGGATGCTTCGGATCGCTACGGCAGCCAGTGCATCGTCGTGGCCATCGATGCCAAGCGCAGCGGAGATCACTGGGAAGTCTTCACCCATGGCGGGCGCAAGCCGACCGGGCTCGACGCCATCGAGTGGGCGAGGAAAATGGAGAGTCTGGGCGCGGGCGAGTTGCTGCTGACCTCGATGGACCGCGACGGCACCAAGAGCGGCTTCGACCTCGAACTGACGCGTGCGATCTCCGATGCGGTGGATATCCCGATCATTGCCAGTGGCGGCGTCGGCAACCTGCAGCATCTGGTAGACGGCGTAAAAGTGGGGCGCGCCGATGCCGTGCTGGCAGCGAGCATTTTCCACTTCGGTGAATACGGTATCGACGAAGCCAAACGCTACATGAAACAGCACGGCATCGAGGTGCGCCTGTGAGCGATTGGCTCGACGCCGTCAAGTGGGACGCGCAGGGCTTGGTTCCGGCGATCGCACAGGATGCGGCTAGCGGCGAAATCCTGATGGTGGCCTGGATGAACCGCGAGGCGCTGGCGGAGACAGCGAAGGCCATGCGCGCGGTCTACTGGTCGCGTTCACGCAACCGGATCTGGCGCAAGGGCGAGGAATCCGGCCATGTCCAGCAGGTGAGCGAGATTCGTCTCGATTGCGATAACGATGTAATCCTGCTGAAAGTCGAACAAATCGGTGGGATCGCCTGTCACACAGGAAGGCGTTCCTGCTTCTTCCAGAAACTGGAAAACGGTGCCTGGACGATTACCACGCCGGTTCTCAAGAATCCTGAAGACATCTACCGAAAATGAGCGACATCCTCGACCGTCTGGCAGAGACCCTGGAAGCGCGCAAGTCGGCATCGCCCGACAGTTCCTACGTGGCCAGGCTTTATGCCAAGGGGACCGATGCGATCCTCAAGAAAATCGGCGAGGAGGCGACCGAAACCGTCATGGCCGCCAAGGATGGACAGTCCGAAAAGATCATCTATGAAGTCGCGGATCTGTGGTTCCATACGCTGGTCCTGCTGGCGCACAGCGGCTTGAAGCCGCAAGCGGTGCTGGATGAGCTGGCGCGGCGCGAGGGCTTGTCGGGTCTGGATGAAAAGGCAGCCAGGCAAAGCGGAGAAACGCAATGAGCGACTGTATCTTCTGCCGGATCATCGCCGGTGAAATTCCCTCCGGCAAGGTCTACGAAGACGACGAGGTCTACGCTTTTCATGACATCCACCCCTTCGCCCGGGTGCATTTCCTGATCATTCCCAAGCAACACATCGCATCGCTTGCCGAATGCCGGCCGGAACATGAGAAAATCCTCGGCAGGATGCTGTTGCTGGCACCCAAGCTTGCGCATCAGCAAGGGCTGGACGCCGGCTTCAAGACGCTGATCAATACCGGGCGCGGTGGCGGGCAGGAAGTCTTTCACATTCACATTCACGTATTCGGCGGTGGCGAACCCTCGCCCCGCACCTGATCAATAGGAGACATGTCATGGGTACATTCAGCATCTGGCATTGGGTGATCGTTCTCGTCATCGTGCTGCTGGTTTTCGGCACCAAGAAGCTGCGCAACATCGGTAGCGATCTGGGCGGCGCGGTGAAGGGATTCAAGGAGGGCATCAAGGAAGACGCTCCCAAGCTCAAGGAGTCTGCCGAGTCCGGTCAAACCATCGATGCGGAAGTAAAGGACAAGCAGCAGTCCTGAGAATGGCCAGCCGGCCTGGTGGCCGGTTGCGCTTCAGATTCCTCCTTTCGCCCATTCCATGTTTGATATCGGATTTACCGAGCTGATGATCATCGGCGTCGTCGCGCTGCTGGTCGTCGGCCCCGAACGCCTGCCCAAGGTCGCCCGCACCGCGGGTCATCTTTATGGCCGGATGCAGCGCTATGTCTCGTCCGTGAAGTCCGACATCAGCCGTGAAGTCGAACTCGACGAGCTACGCAAGGTCGGGCAAGGCTTCAGGGAGTCGGTCGAGTCGGCCGCCAGCGAGTTCCAGCAGGAGGCCACGGTCGTGGACGATTACCTGCGCAAGGAAACCGACAATATCGGCAAGGTGATGTCGGCGATGGCTGTGACCGAAGGCGAACGTCCGGTGACCGAGCCGGCGATGAAGCAGCTGGCTGCCGAGCAGCAGGCCCAGCAGGCCCTGCCATTCGACGATCCCAACCTGGATGCGCTCGAACCCCCTGCCGCCGCCGGGCCTGATGGGCCGGTCGAGACCGCCAGCCCTGGTGCATCTCCCGCGGGCGAAAAATCCGCATGAGTGCTCCCGACTCTCAGGAAACCTTCATCTCGCATCTGATCGAGATGCGCGATCGCCTGCTGCGCGCCGTGCTGGCCGTGGTGGTGATCTTCGTCCTGCTGTTTCCTTGGGCCCAGGATCTCTATGCCTTGCTGGCCGAGCCGATGCTGGCTTCCCTGCCGCAGGGCGGGCAGATGATCGCGACCGAAGTCACCACGCCGTTTTTCGTGCCGGTCAAGGTCACCATGATGACCGCATTCCTCATCGCGCTGCCGTGGATCTTTTACCAGATCTGGGCATTCGTGGCGCCGGGGCTGTATCAGCACGAGAAGCGCCTGGGCTTGCCGCTGATCGTCAGCAGCGTGCTGCTGTTCCTGCTGGGGATGGCATTTGCCTACTTCCTGGTGTTCCCGGTGGTGTTCGGGTTCATCGTCGGCATTGCCCCCGAAGGGGTGGCGGTGATGACCGACATCGGCAAGTATCTCGACTTCGTCCTGACCCTGTTCCTCGCATTCGGCATCACCTTCGAAGTCCCGGTCGCCGTGGTGTTGCTGGTCAAGATGGGGATGGTGAGCATCGAGAAGCTGCGCGAGATCCGCCCCTACGTCGTGGTCGGGGCATTCGTCATTGGCGCGATCTTTACGCCACCGGATGTCATTTCCCAGATCATGCTCGCGGTGCCGATGTGGTTGCTGTACGAACTGGGAATCCTGGTGGCAGCGATGATTACCAAGCCGCAAGCCAAGACCTCGTCGGATTTCCAGCCTCTCAGCGGGGATGAAATGGATGCGGAGCTCGATCGCATCGAACGCGAGGAACGAGAATCCAGGTAATGCACCATTAGTAGGCGTAAAACATAACGGCGCACTATTAGGGTGCGCCATTTTTTTGTCCAAAATCCCTTTGTCCTTAGGAATCAAGGGGGGCGGTGGATGGAATGATGCTTGCTTTTGAATGGCGGCCTGAATTCGGAGACTGCAAATGGAAAACATAAAAACCGGCAGCGACGTGCTGTTCGTGTTGCTGGGCGGGATCATGGTGCTGGCGATGCACGCCGGATTTGCCTTTCTCGAGCTTGGTACGGTGCGCAAGAAAAATCAGGTCAACGCGCTGGTCAAGATCATTACCGATTTCTCGATCTCGACGATCGCCTATTTTTTCATTGGCTACGGCATCGCGTACGGGGTCAGCTTTTTCTCCGGCGCCGAGG
>JBAPWR010000066.1:0-7075 GCA_049283775.1 Thiobacillus sp. | reverse complement strand
TCGTAGGTGCCGATCGTCGCCGCGCCGTTCATCATGAATTTCATGTTGCCGGTGCCCGAGGCCTCCTTGCCTGCGGTGGAAATCTGTTCCGACAGGTCGGTCGCCGGAGCGATGATCTCCATGCTGGAGACGCGATAGTTGGGCAGGAAGGCCACCTTGAGGCGACCGTCCACATCCGGGTCGTTGTTGACGATGTCGGCGACGTTGTTGATCAGTTTGATGATGCGCTTGGCCATCATGTAGCCGGGCGCCGCCTTGCCGCCGATCAGCACGCAACGGTCGGCCCAGTGCTCCAGCCGGCCGCGCTTGATGCGGTTGTAGAGATGGATGATGTGCAGCACGTTGAGCAGCTGGCGCTTGTACTCGTGGATGCGCTTGACCTGGACATCGAACAGTGCGGTCGGCTCGAACACCACCCCGCACTCGGCCTTCACCAGTTCGGCCAGGCGGCGCTTGTTGGCAAGCTTGATCTCGCGCCAGGACTGGTGGAACTTCTTGTTCTTCGGCGCCGCCAGGGGCTTGAGCTTTTCCAGCTGCGACAGGTCCGCGACCCAGCCGTCACCGATCTTCTCGCTGATCAGCGCGGTCATTCCGGGGTTGGCGTGCGCCACCCAGCGACGCGGCGTGACGCCGTTGGTCTTGTTGTTGAACTTTTTCGGCCAGAGGTCGACGAAATCGCGGAACAGGCCTTCCTTGAGCAGTTGCGAGTGCAGCTCAGCCACGCCGTTGACCGAGAAACTGCCGACGATCGCCAGCCACGCCATGCGTACCTGGCGCGGGTAGCCTTCCTCGATGATCGACATGCGGCGCTGGCGATCGATGTCGCCCGGCCACTTCATCGACACCTCGCGCAGGAAGCGCGCGTTGATCTCGTAGATGATTTCCAGCGGACGCGGCAGCAGGCGCTCGAACAGCGGCACCGGCCAGCGCTCCAGCGCTTCCGGCAGCAGGGTGTGATTGGTGTAGGCCATGCACTGCGAGGTGATCTTCCACGCCGCGTCCCAGCCCAGCCCCTCCTCGTCGAGCAGGATGCGCATCAGTTCGGCCACCGCGATGGTCGGATGGGTGTCGTTCATCTGGAACACATTCTCGGCAGCGAAGCGGCTGATGTCGCTGTTGCCGGCCGAGCGCCACTGCCGAATGGCGTCCTTGAGGCTTGCCGAAGCGAGGAAATACTGCTGGCGCAGGCGCAGCTCCTTGCCGTTCTCGCTGCTGTCGTTGGGATACAGCACCATCGAGATGTGCTCGGCCTGGTTCTTCGACTGCACCGACTCGGTGTAGCTGCCGGCATTGAATTCGTTGAGGTCGAACACGTCGGTGGCGGTCGACTTCCACAGCCGCAGGGTGTTCACCGCATGATTGCGGTAGCCGGAGATCGGCATGTCGAAAGGGATCGCCAGCACGTCGCGGGTATCGACCCAGCGCACCCGTTCGACGCCGCGCTCGTCATGATAATGCTCGGTGCGTCCACCGAACGAGACGCGCTGGGTGAACTCCGAGCGCTCGATCTCCCAGGGGTTGCCGTCGCGCAGCCAGTGATCCGGCTCTTCGACCTGGTAGCCGTTTTCGATGCGCTGGCGGAACATGCCGTACTCGTAATGAATGCCATAGCCCATCACCGGCAGGTTGAGGGTGGCGCAACTATCCATGAAGCAGGCCGCCAGCCGGCCGAGGCCGCCGTTGCCGAGACCGGCGTCGTGCTCCTCGTCGGCAATATCCTCGAGGCTCTGGCTGAAGCCCTGCAGCGCTTCGCGCACCGGACCTTCCAGCCCGAGGTTGAGCATATGGTTGCCAAGTGCACGGCCGATCAGGAATTCCAGCGACAGATAGTAGGCGCGGCGATTGCCCGGCTTGTCGCGCGCGCCATAGCTGTTCATCCAGTCGCTCATCAGACGGTCGCGCAGGGTCCAGGCCAGCGACTGGTAGCAATACACTTCCGGACAGCCGTGCAGGCGGCCCTGGTGATAGAACTGGTAGCGCTCGAGATCCTTGGTGACCGCTGCGGCGTCGCTGGGCAGCGGGTCGAGGACTCTGCAGGGCACCGGGGCTTCAGCGACAGGGGGTTTCTTCTTGGGTGGCATGGTTTTTCCTTGTTCCGAATCAGACTTACATGCTGTAGAGCGAAAGATAATGGCCCGCGCTTTCGCTCCAGTCGAAGCTCTGCCGCATGCCCGCCTGCTGCACCCGCCGCCACTGCGGCGGCTGCCGGTAGAGCGCGAGTGCGCGGTGGACCGCCTCGAGGAAGGCTTCGACGCTGGGGGTGTCGAAGACGAAGCCGGTGGCGGTGCCGTCTTCGAGCGTGGCCTCGTTGACGTCGACCACGGTGTCGGCCAGCCCGCCGGTCTTGTAGACCACGGGCGGCGTACCGTAGCGCAGGCTGTACATCTGGTTGAGGCCGCACGGCTCGAAGCGCGACGGCATCAGGAACATGTCCGCACCGGCTTCGATCAGGTGCGCCAGCGGCTCGTCATAGCCGATCTCGACGAACATCCGGTCGGGATACTGCTTCGCCAGGCGGGTGAACTTCTGCTCGTACATCGCCTGTCCGCTGCCCAGCATGGCGACGCGCACATCGGTTTCCTCGAGCAGTCGCGGCAAGGCGGCGAGCACCCAGTCGACGCCCTTCTGCTCCACCAGACGACCGACCAGGCCGAGCAGCGGCGCATCCATGTCGGCATCGTCGACTTTGGCGAGGAAGCGCTGCAGCAGCGCCTGCTTGTTACGCCGTTTGCCGGGGTTGATGCGGCCGAGCGAGTAATGTGCCGGCAGGTGCGGATCGATGGACGGATTCCACAGCGAAGTGTCGATGCCATTGAGGATGCCGTGCAGCTTGTGCTGCAGCGATAGGAGCAGTCCGTCGAGGCCGTAGCCGAATTCCGGGGTGCAGATCTCGCGTGCATAGGTCGGGCTGACCGTCGTCACCGCGTCGGCGAAGACGATGCCTGCCTTGAGCATCGAGAAACCGCCATGGAACTCGACGCCGTCGGGCGACCACCACAGGCTCGGCAGCTGCAGGCGGACAAAATCGGTATGCGAAAAATAACCGCCGTAGGCCAGGTTGTGGATGGTGAACACGGTCTTCGGCCGTTGCGGCAGTTCGTGCAGGAACGCCCCCACCAGGCCGGTCTGCCAGTCATGGCAGTGCACCACATCCGGTTTCCAGCCGATGTCGAGGGCGTCCTGGCCGAGCAGCGCCGCGGCACGCGAAAACACCGCGAAGCGTTCGGCGTTGTCTTCCCAGTCCTGGCCGCTGGCATTGACGTAGGGATTGCCCGGGCGGTCGAACAGCGGCGGGCAATCGACGATCCACAGCGGAAACTGGAAGTCGGGATGGCGGGTTTCCAGGACGCGTGCGCTGACGATGCCCTCGGCGCCGCGCAGGTCGAGCCAGCCGATGATGCGTACCTGGTCGAGCTGGCGCAGCAGCGCGCGATAACCGGGCAGTACCAGGCGAACGTCGAGGCCGCGCGCATGCAGGGCATGCGGCAGGCTGTAGAGCACATCGCCGAGGCCGCCGGTCTTGACCAGCGGAAATGCCTCGCTGGAAACGAACAGGATCTTCATCGCACCGCGTTTCATTTTTTCTTGTGGTCGCTCAGGAACAGGGTTTGAGGAACAGCGCCGCGAGCGGCGGCAGGGTCACCTCGATGGAGTTCTCGAAGCCCCCCCATGGCGTGTTCTGCGGGTGCAGCGGCTGGCCGTTGCCGAGATTGCTGCCGCCGTAGTACATCGAGTCGGTATTCAGCACCTCGCACCAGGCCCCGGCGGCCGGTACGCCGATGCGGTAGCCCCGGCGCGGCACCGGGGTGAAATTCAGCAGCACCACCATCTGCTCGGCGGGGCTCGAGCCACGCCTGACGAAGCTCAGCACCGACTGGTCGGCGTCGTGGCAATCGATCCACTGGAATCCGCGCGGATCGAAGTCGAACTCGTGCAGCGCCGGCTCGCTGCGATAGAGGCGATTGAGGTCGCCGACCAGCAGCCGCACGCTGTCGTGGACCGGAAAATCGAGCAGCATCCAGTCGAGCTGGCCGGCTTCCGACCATTCGTTCCACTGGCCGAACTCGCTGCCCATGAACAGCAGCTTCTTGCCCGGGTGGGCATACTGCCAGGCATAGAGCAGGCGCAGATTGGCGAAGCGCTGCCAGGTGTCGCCCGGCATTTTGTCGAGCAGGCTCTTCTTCATGTGCACCACTTCGTCGTGCGACAGCGGCAGCACGAAGTTCTCGGTCCAGGCGTACATCTGGCTGAAGGTCAGCTGGTTGTGCTGGTACTTGCGGTACACCGGTTCCTTCTCGATGTAATCGAGGGTGTCGTTCATCCAGCCCATGTTCCACTTCATCGAGAAACCCAGGCCGCCGAGTTCGACCGGACGCGACACCGCCGGCCAGGCGGTGGATTCCTCGGCGATGGTCAGCACCCCGGGAAAGCGGCCATGGATCTCGACGTTGAGTTCGCGCAGGAACTGGATCGCCTCGATGTTCTCGCGTCCACCGAACTGGTTCGGCAGCCACTCGCCGGGCTGGCGCGAGTAGTCGAGGTAGAGCATCGACGCCACCGCGTCGACGCGGATGCCGTCGATGTGGAATTCGTCGATCCAGTACAGCGCATTGGCGACGAGGAAGTTTCTCACCTCGTTGCGGCCGAAGTTGAAGATCAGCGTGCCCCAGTCCTGGTGTTCGCCGCGGCGCGGGTCCTCGTGTTCGTACACCGCCTCTCCGGTGAAGCGCGCCAGGGCGAAGTCATCCTTGGGAAAGTGCGCCGGCACCCAGTCGAGCAGCACGCCAAGATGGTGCTGATGGCAGGTGTCGACAAAGCGACGCAGCGAGTCGGGTTCGCCGAAGCGCGCGGTCGGCGCGTAATAGCCGGAAACCTGGTAGCCCCACGAGGCATCCAGCGGATGCTCGGCCACCGGCAGCAATTCGATATGCGTATAGCCGAGCTCGAGCACGTAGGGGATCAGGGTTTCGATCAGTTCGTCCCAGCTGTAGAAGCTGCCGTCGGGGTGGCGTCGCCACGAACCGGCATGCAGTTCGTAGACGCTGACCGGCTTGTGCTGCCAGTCGAAAACGGCACGCTCGGCGATCCAGGCGTCGTCCTGCCACGCGTACGGCGTGTCGTCGGGAATCCGGCTGGTGGTCTCCGGACGCGGAAACATCTGCCGCGCATAAGGATCGGTCTTTTTCGTCAGCTGGCCCTGGCGGCCGAGAATTTCGTACTTGTAGGCATGCCCCGGGGTGAGGCCGGGAATGAACAGCTCCCACATGCCGGACGAACCGCGGCAGCGCATCGGATGGCGGCGGCCGTCCCAGTCGTTGAAGTCGCCGATGACGCTGACCCGCTGCACTGCCGGCGCCCATACCGCAAACTGGCAGCCGGCGACGCCGTCGACCACGGTGGCGCGTGCGCCGAGCACCTTCCAGGCCTCGAAGTGGCGGCCTTCTCCGAGCAGATAGAGGTCAAGGTCGCCGAGCTGCGGCGGAAAGGTGTAGGGCGATTTCAGCTCATGCCAGTTGCCGGTCCTCTTGTCCTGCCAGCGCAGCGTCGGATGAGGAGAGGAGGCAACGCCGGGCGCCAGCAGCAGTTCGAAGCAGTCGGTGCCCGCCACCCGCGCCATCGGCATGCCGTCCATCTCCATGGCTTCGGCGGCGGGCAGAAATTCCCGCACCAGCGTCGAACCGTCAGGCTGGGAATGGACGCCGAGCACCTCGAAAGGATCGTGATGCGTGCCGGTCTGCAGGCGCATGATCGGCTCGCTGATGGCCGGAACGGCTTTCTTCGCCGCGACGGAATTGGGGGTTTTGGCGGAAGGTTTCATGGAGTCTCGCATCGATGGGCCTTGTATAGTTTTTGTCGCAGGCGGGGGGCCAGATCGGCGGGCAAATCATCCCACTGGAAACGCCAGCTCCAGTTGCCGTAAGCCGTCCCCGGTGTGTTCATGCGCGCCTCGCTGCCGAATTCGAGCACATCCTGCAGCGGCAGGACGGCCAGCGCGGCGCGACTGTAGAGGACGATGTCCTGCATGGTTTCCGCCACCCTGGCCGGATCATCCACGCCGAGCTGCTGCATCACCTGCTGCCGGACCTCGGCAGGCAGTGCGGCGAACCAGCCGACGGTGGTGTCGTTGTCGTGGGTACCGGTGTAGTAGACGGTATCGGCCTCGACGTTCTCGGGCTTGTGAGGATTGTCGGCGTGGGCGTCGAAGGCGAATTGCAGCACCGCCATGCCAGGCAGTTCGAATTGCCGGCGCAAGGCCGTGACCTCGGGCGTGATCACGCCGAGATCCTCGGCCACCAGCGGAATCGAGCCCATCTCGTCGAGCAGCGCCTGCAGCAGCGCCGCGCCGGGAACCGGCTGCCAGTGGCCGTTGACCGCGGTGTCGTCGCTGGCCGGGATCACCCACACCGCCACCAGGCCACGGAAATGGTCGATGCGCACCAGGTCGAACCATTCGAAATGGTTGCGCAGGCGCGCCCGCCACCAGTCGAAGCCGCCGTCGTTCATTGCCTCCCAGTTGTAGTGCGGGTTGCCCCAGCGCTGTCCGGTCGCCGAGAAATAATCCGGCGGCACCCCGGCGACGACGCTCGGATGGCCGTCGTCGTCGAGCAGGAAATACTCCGGATGCGCCCAGACGTCGGCGCTGTCATGGGCGACGAAGATCGGCATGTCGCCGAACAGCCGGATGCCGCGCGCGGCCGCCCCGGCATGCAGGCTCTGCCAGTAGCTGTAGGCCTGGTACTGCTCGACCACCAGCGCCTCGATCGCCGCCGCATGCTCGGCCGCGAAACGATGCAACGGCTCGGGGTCATGGCGGCGCAGTTCGGCCGGCCAGTCAGTCCAGGCCGCTCCGTGCTGCTCGGCCTTGATGGCCATGAACAGCGCGTAGTCCTCGATCCAGTGCTGCTGCGCGGCACGCCAGGCCCGCAACTGAAGCGTATCGACCGCAACCGAAATCAAGTCGGGAAACAGCGCCGGGTCGACCGCGAAGGCGGACGCGCACTGATACGGCGAACGTCCGGCCAATGGCCGACCGAGGGGCAGCATCTGCCACACGCCGACCCCCGCCGCCTGCAGG
>JBAPWR010000065.1:0-1525 GCA_049283775.1 Thiobacillus sp. | reverse complement strand
AAATCAATCTTTTAAAATGCCCTTCGACAAGCTCAGGGCGAACGGACTGAACTAAGTGTTTCCCTATAACCTTGCAATCCGGATGCCAGCTCTCAAAAATATCGCTGGTCTGTGCTGCAAGCCATTGAACAGGCGGGTTTGTGATCTGAATTGCAGTCAGGCGATTCGGCGCCTGCACCAAGTCAAAGCTGCGCTGCGACAAATTGGTGCGGCAATGCCCACGAATATCCCGGCAAATGCCCATTTCAGTGCTTGCATCAGTTGGTCTGTCCCTTGCTTGTGAAGGCTCAGCGAATTTCCGCATGCCGAACAGGAAACAACATGCACAAGCTGGTGTTGCTGCGTCACGGCGAAAGCCTGTGGAACCTCGAGAATCGCTTCACCGGATGGACCGATGCAGACCTGTCCGAAACAGGGCGTCTCGAAGCCACCAGAGCAGGCCGCCTGCTGCGCGACCAGGCCATCGTGTTCGATGGCGCCTACGTCTCCGTGCTCAAGCGCGCGATACATACCCTGTGGCTGATGAAGGAAGCGATGGATCAGGTCTGGCTGCCGGAGATCAAGGACTGGCGCCTGAACGAACGACACTATGGCGCGCTGCAGGGACTGAACAAGAGCGAAATCGCCGAGCATTATGGAGAGGAACAGGTACACAGCTGGCGGCGCAGCTTCGCTGTCCGCCCGCCCGCGCTCAACGTGTCGGATCCACGCCATCCACGCTTCGACCGGCGCTACTGCAATCTGCCGGTCGAGCGCCTGCCGGCCACCGAGTCGCTGGCCGACACCATGCTGCGCGTGCTGGAGTTATGGCACCAGGCCATCCTGCCTGAACTGCAGGCCGGCAAGACCCTGGTCATTGCCGCCCACGGCAACAGCCTGCGTGCATTGGTGAAGTACCTCGACGGGATTTCGGATACGGATATTGCCGATCTGGTGATTCCGACCGGCACTCCGCTGGTTTACGAGTTCGACGACGGGCTCAACGTCCTTGCCCGTTATTACCTTGGCCAAAGCGGCGGCGAACGCCAGGCCGCCTGAAGAAAAAACCGGTGAGCCGCCTGCCGGTCCCTGGTTTCTAGCGGAACAGGCCGCGGGGCTTTTCCAGCTTTGCTCTTTGTTCTATTGATCCGGCCCGAACAAAGTCTGAATTTGGTCACACCGGCAAAAGCCGGTGTCCAGTTAGACCTGCTGGATTTCGGCCTTCCCCCTCCGGGGACGGGCGCCCCTCCCCCTTCTCCGCAAACGAAAGACCTGCCTATTTCGAGCCCTTGGGGCGTCCGGTCTTGATGACCTCGAGTCGCTTGATCGCCGCAAGCAGGCCGCTGTCGCTGAGCTTCGCCAGGTTGGCGATCGCCGCGCGCAGGATCTCGCTCTTCTTCGCCGGCGTGCCGGCAGCCACGCAACGCTTCTTCAGCGCTGCAATCACCGCGTACTCGTTTTCCGGCATGGTGAAGCTGTCACGCACCAGCTTGGGCTTCTTGACCTTGCCGGGCTTGGCCGGGGCGGCTTTCTTGGTGCTATCTGG
>JBAPWR010000064.1:0-4254 GCA_049283775.1 Thiobacillus sp. | reverse complement strand
CAGTTCGACCGCGGCTACCTGTCGCCCTACTTCATCAACAACCCCGACAAGCAGATGGCGATCATGGAAGATCCCTTCATCCTGCTGTTCGACAAGAAGATCTCCAACATCCGCGACCTGCTGCCCGTGCTGGAGCAGGTGGCCAAGGCCGGCAAGCCGCTGATGATCGTCGCCGAAGACGTCGACGGCGAAGCACTCGCCACCCTGGTGGTCAACAACATCCGCGGCATCCTCAAGACCTGTGCCGTCAAGGCCCCGGGCTTCGGCGACCGCCGCAAGGCGATGCTGGAAGACATGGCCATCCTCACCGGCGGCACGGTGATCGCCGAGGAAGTTGGCCTGTCGCTGGAGAAAGCACAACTGACCGACCTCGGTCGCGCCAAGCGCATCGAGATCGGCAAGGAAAACACCACCATCATCGACGGTGCCGGCGTTGCTGATGCGATCAAGGCTCGCATCACCCAGATCAACAAGCAGATCGACGAAGTGACCAGCGACTACGACAAGGAAAAGCTGCAGGAGCGCAAGGCCAAGCTGGCCGGCGGCGTCGCAGTGATCAAGGTCGGCGCTGCGACCGAAGTCGAGATGAAGGAGAAGAAGGCCCGTGTCGAAGACGCGCTGCACGCCACCCGTGCCGCCGTTGAAGAAGGCATCGTCCCCGGCGGCGGCGTCGCACTGCTGCGCGCCAAGGCCGTGGCCGCTGCGATCAAGGGCGACAACCACGACCAGGACGCCGGCGTGAAGATCGTGCTGCGCGCCATCGAGGAGCCGCTGCGCCAGATCGTCAAGAACTGCGGCGAAGAGCCCTCGGTCGTCGTCAACAAGGTGCTGGAAGGCAAGGGCAACTACGGCTACAACGCCCAGACTGGCGAGTACGGCGACATGGTGACGATGGGCGTGCTCGACCCGACCAAGGTCACCCGCACCGCGCTGCAGAACGCCGCGTCGATCGCCAGCCTGATGCTGACCACCGACTGCATGGTCGCCGACCTGCCGGACGACAAGGCAGCCGCAGCCCCGATGGGCGGCGGCATGGGCGACATGGGCGGCATGGGCATGATGTAAATGCCCTGACCCGGTGATCCCGGCCAGCAAAAGCCCCGCCTCGTGCGGGGCTTTTTGCATTGGATGATCGACGAAGGCCGGCAGTGGGCGCCGATATCGGTCAGCGGATTAGAAGTAATTGGTAGGGATGGGATTCCTGGCCGCTTCCGGCCCTGAGACACCACCCAAGCTAGCTTTGCCTGACCATATCGGCAACCCGAATATTCCTGTGCGGGTCTGTGTCTGAACTCATGCCAGCGATAACGCCTTCTCGATCCGCATCATCCTTGTTCTGGCTCATCTTCCACTTCCCCTCGATACGGCTGATCGGAATCTCGATGCCGATGATGGCTTTCATTTGGTTGGTTAGGTAGTCCGCCGGAGCATCGCTGGGAGACCATGGCTGAGGGCGAGCCCCCTCATGGAACAGCGTGAGGTCATCCAATTGCCGCCTTAGCCAGGCTGCATCTGCGATGACAGAAGCCTTACCCGATACATGCACTGTTGCATAGTTCCATGTTGGAACCACCTTGTGTGATTCTGCCTTGCTCGGATACCAAGACGGCGTGACATATCCCTCTGGCCCTTGGAATACAACCAAGCACTCGATATGTCCTTTGAGCGACTTCCAATGCGGATTTGCTTTCGCCATGTGCGCGCGAAGTACACCATGCTCACCTTCATCCGCATAGAGCAAAAAGGGAACGGGCGAGGCCTCAAGCCCATTGCTGCCATGCGTTATGAGAAGACCGAGCGGGTGCTTCGCCATCAGGCCATGAAGCTTTTCCGATCGGCTTTCCCTGAAGCTAGTTGGGATATACATGCTGGTCACGCTCAACGTGCTTGGATGCTCCAAGCATATCGCATGGCCGCTCGTGGCGCCCTTTCGGCGGTTCATGGACTGTGCGGCGAAGGACGGCTTCAGGTTCATTGCTGTCCGCGGCTCCCAAGTCAGCAATGACTGCAGTTGGCCGTTCGCAGTCACATCGGCGCGGACTTTCCATTCCCACCGGCAGTAAGATACGGTATTCCCGTTGACCGCGTTCCTGACGACCCATGAAACGAATCATGCTTGCTCTGGCGGCCCTGTGCTGCGCCACCCCCGCGCTCGCCGAGTGGATGACATTCATGAAATCGGACACGGGGGTTATCTACATCGACCCGGCAAGCGTCCGCAGCGAGGGCCACTCCAGGAAGGCTTCGGTACTGGTGGACCTGGCCCGCAAGGACGCGGACGGGGTACGGTCGAAGCGTGGACAGAGTGAAATCGACTGCCAGAAAGACCGGCTGCGGATTCACGACTTGAGCGGATTTACCGGCGCCATGGCGAGCGGCGTGGCCGTGTATGCGCTCAAGGGCTCCAGTGAATGGATACCGATTCCGCCGCAGAGCGCCTTGTGGAATACCGTCAGGCTTCTCTGCGGCAGGCAGTCCCGGTAAGCGGCGCAACGCCGGTCCGGGACCGGAACGTGGCGGTTCCGATGAAAGGCTTCGAGCCGGTCAGGATTGGCGCTCGGCGAGCGCCGGATTGAGGGCCTCGACGAGTTTCAATCCAGCCAGCTCGCGCATCGCGCGGGCAAGGTAATACAGCACCGCCACCATCATCAGCATCGAGGGCAGGGCGATCATCGGGTAGCTCAACAGGGTCAGGCGTCCGAGTTCGGCATTGAACGCCTCGCTGCCGGCCGGACTGGTGACGATCCAGGTGGCGAGGAAATAATTCATCGCCGCGGAAAAGAAGAAGGTGCCGCCGAGCAGGTGATTCGCCTTCAGCAGGCGTCCCTCGAAGTCGCGTGACGTACCGCGTGCCTGCAGTTGCTGCTGCACCCGCGCCACGTCGATCAGGGCCGGGCTGAACAGCAGGGTTTTCACCAAAGGAAAACGGGTGCGCGCGGACAGCAGCACGCCCAGCCCGATGAGGCCCGGAATGGCGGCCTCTTTCACCGCCAGCCACTGGGTGTCGAGTTGCAGCAGGCCGATGCCGCCGGTGAGCAGGATGCTCACCAGACCCAGCACCGAAAACCAGTTGAGCTTGCGGCGACCGAGCAGTTCGATCGTGCCCCAGCCGAGCGGAAACGCCAGCGCCACCAGCAATCCCCCGACCGCGCCAAGATCCTGCTCGCCGCTGAATTTCATCAGGATGACGGACGGAATGACGATGTTGATCAGCAGTTCGAGCAGCGGATTGGACTTCTGGGTCGGGTTCATATAGGGGGCAATAAAACCTTACAAGTTCAAATAGACACCGATTCGGCGACTTGGTTTCGGCGGCAAGACAGGCGTTGGAAAAATGGCCCTGCCAGGGCCCAATAATCAGGCCGCGCCAGGCAATTCTTGCACGCGATCGAGCTTGCGCGGTGAATTGTAAAGGATCCGCCTCAGCCACGAGCCTTCCATGAGCCACTTCATTCCCCTCGCCGACAATCTTCACCGCGCCACCATGGAGACGCTGCGCCGGGCGCGCTGCTCGTCGAGCGAGGCGCGGCGAACCGTTGTCTCGCTGCCAGCGACGTCTTCTGTTTCTCTCTACCCGCCGCCATTATCGCCAGCTGCTGGAACAGACGCAGCGCTTCGTGCAATTCGAATACGCCCTGGCGCAGGACGGCGAGCCGCTTTGCGCGTCTTCTGCACGCGCTGCTGCAGCGCGCACCGGTCTGGGTGTGGCGCGTCATCGGCCTGGAAAGCCGGGCACGCCTCGATGCTTTTCCCGGGATGAGAACGATCTCGAGAGCCCTGCTTCGCCGGAGCTTTTTCATGGACAGCTCGCCTGGCGGCGGCAGGCGCCTTGCGGAACGCTCTGGCACTCGACAATAATGGCCAATAGCAAAAAGACACGCCAGAGGACAATCTATGGCAGAAACCGCCAATTCGCTGATTCAGGCCACCGCTGATCACCTGAGCCAGTTCGCGCCGTTTGATCAGATGGAACGTGAACATGTGTTGTGGCTGGCGCAGAAATTGGCGCTGGGCTACTTTGCCAAGGACGAGGTAGTGCTCTCGCCCGATTTGGCCGACCAGACCCGATTCTTCATCATCAAGCAGGGCGTTGTGGTTCTGGGCGAGCAGGACCCATCACAGGCACCGGAGGGAAGCGCCTGGCTCGAACTTCATGAAGGCGAGTGTTTCCCGCTCGGCGCCCTGCTGGCCAAGCGGCCCGTTACCGGCAGCTATCGCGCTGGCAGCGACGTCTTCTGCTACGAGTTGTCGGCC
>JBAPWR010000063.1:0-2462 GCA_049283775.1 Thiobacillus sp. | reverse complement strand
GCGCGGCTCGGCTTCCCGATGGCGCCCAAGCCGTGGGCGGATGAAGTGCTGGCCACCCTGGCGAAAAAGGAGGCGGCATGAGCACGCAAAACTTGCTCGCCGAACTCTTCGTCGAAGAGCTCCCGCCCAAGGCGCTGAAGAAACTGGGTGAGGCTTTCGCCGCCGCATTGAGTGAAAGTCTGGTTTCTCAGGGACTGGCAGATGCAGGTTCCGCGGTGACGAATTTCGCTTCGCCGCGCCGCCTCGGTGTGCATGTCGAAAACGTGCAGGCACGCGCAGCCGACAAGCCGATTTCGACCAAGCTGATGCCGGTCAGTGTCGGTTTCGACGCCGACGGCAAAGCCACACCTGCACTGCTGAAGCGCCTCGCCGCCCTGGGCGCCGACGAGTCCGCCGTGAGCCAGCTGCGCCGCGCGGGCGACGGCAAGAGTGAGGCGCTGTTCCACGACAGCATCGCGCCGGGGACGACGCTGGCCGACGGCCTGCAGCGTGCGCTCGAAGCGGCGATGGCCAAGCTGCCTATCCCCAAGGTGATGAGTTATCAGCTGGCCGACGGCTGGAGCAGCGTGCATTTCGTGCGACCTGTACACGGACTGGTTGCATTGCACGGGACGGACGTGGTGCCGGTGTCGGTGCTGGGACTGCAGGCTGGGCGCGAGACCCAGGGACACCGCTTCGAGGCGCGGGTCAGCCCGGTGTCGATTAGCAATGCGGACAGCTATGCGCAGCAGATGCGGGACGAGGGGGCAGTGATCGCCGGCTTCGCCGAGCGCCGCACCGAGATCGAACGCCAATTGCAGGCCGCCGCCACGCCGCTGGGCCTGCGACCGGTCGAGGATGACGCCCTGCTCGACGAGGTGACCGCTCTGGTCGAACGCCCCAACGTTCTGCTCGGGCAGTTCGAGGAGGCCTTCCTCGAGGTGCCGCAGGAATGCCTGATCCTGACCATGAAGGCGAACCAGAAATATTTCCCTTTGCTGGACAGCAAGGGAACGCTCACCAATCGCTTCCTGATCGTCTCCAACATCAGTCCGGATGATGCCAGTGCCGTCGTCGGCGGCAACGAACGGGTGGTGCGCCCGCGCCTCGCCGACGCCAAGTTCTTCTTCGACCAGGATCGCAAGAAGGCGCTCGACGCGCGCGTGCTGGGGCTGGCCAAGGTCGTCTATCACAACAAGCTCGGCACCCAGGGAGAACGTGTGACTCGGGTGCAGGCAATCGCCCGCGCCGTCGGCGAGCGCATCGGCGGCGAGGCGCTGGCGCTGAAGGCCGACCAGGCGGCGCTCCTGGCCAAGGCCGACCTCCTCACCGACATGGTCGGCGAGTTCCCCGAGCTGCAGGGCATCATGGGGCGCTACTACGCGCAACACGATGGCCTTTCCGACGACATCGCCTTCGCCATCGAGGACCACTACAAGCCGCGCTTCGCCGGCGATGAACTGCCGCGCAGCGACGTCGGCGTGTGCGTGGCGCTGGCCGACAAGCTGGAAACCCTGACCGGACTCTTCGGCATCGGCGAAAAGCCCAGCGGCGACAAGGATCCCTTCGCGCTGCGCCGCCATGCGCTCGGCGTCATCCGCATGCTCACCGAGAAGCCGGCATTGCAGGCGCAGCGACTGGACGACCTGCTGGCGACTGCGCTGGCAGCCTTCCCCGAAGGCATGCTCGGCGAGGTGCAGGGCGAGATCGAACACTTCATTTTCGACCGCCTGAGCGGCGTGCTGCGCGAGCAGGGCTACAGTGCCCACGAGATCGACGCCGTGCTGAGCCTGCGCCCGCCGGTGCTGGCCGACATCGAGCGCCGGCTCGAGGCGGTGCGCGCCTTTGCCGCCCTCGACGAGTCCCCGGCGCTGGCCGCCGCCAACAAGCGCGTCGGCAACATCCTGAAAAAGGCCGCAGGCGAGGTGGGGGCCGTCGCCGAGCCGGCGCGCTTCGTCGAGACACAGGAAACGGCGTTGTTCGCGGCGCTGTCGCAAATCGCGCCGTGCGCCGACGCGGCCTTCGCTTCCGGCGACTACACGGGGTCGCTGCAGGCGCTGGCCGCGCTCAAGGCACCGGTCGACGACTTCTTCGATCATGTCATGGTCAACGCCGACGATCCCGCGTTGAAGGCCAACCGGCTGGCGCTGCTGAACCAGCTGCACCGCACCATGAACCGGGTGGCTGACATCTCCCGGCTCGCCGCCTAAACTCATGGCATGAAGCTCATCATCCTCGACCGCGACGGCGTCATCAATTTCGATTCCGAGCAGTTCATCAAGAGCCCGGACGAATGGAAGCCGATCCCCGGCAGCCTCGAAGCGATCGCGCGGCTGACGCGCGACGGCTGGCACGTGGTGGTGGCGACCAACCAGTCGGGCATCGCCCGCGGCCTGCTCGACATGGTCACCCTCAACGCCATCCATGCCAAGATGCACAAGGCGGTGGCAGCGGCGGGCGGACGCATCGAGGCGGTGTTCTAC
>JBAPWR010000062.1:0-1881 GCA_049283775.1 Thiobacillus sp. | reverse complement strand
ACCGGCTTCATGGCGCAGAACGTCTATTTATATGGTGCGTCGGCCGGCCTGGCGGTGGTGGTGCGCGGCATGGTCGACCGTGAGGCGCTGGGCGCGGCCCTGGGCCTGCGCTGCAACCAGCGCATCATCCTCGCCCAGACCGTGGGCTATCCGGCCAGCGCCAAATAGCCAGGTTTGCCTCGCTGCATGCCTAGATTCGCCAAGCTCATTCTCGCCTGTCTGCTCTGTCTCGCCGTCGGCGGCGGGGTGATCTGGCTGATCCGGGCCCTGTTCTGATAAATACCGCTTGGCGTCACGCTTCTGCAAGCGCTTCTTGCCGCTGCAACTTCCTTTGCCTCGCGCCATGACGCTATCTGCCGCGCCTGCGGTTGCCGAAGCTTAAGACATTCAAGTCTTTGACCGTTTAATATGGCCACGCAGTCGGCCCGGTGCCGGCTTGTTTCACTGCGCGCGCGGGTTTTTCCGGTGCCAGGGAAAAGGCGTTATTCCTTTCCGAAACGCATTGGGCAGTCATCTTTAACTAAGTTTTTCGTCAGAGTCATTTCAATCGATGCGTCCGAACAGCCTTGCCATCCCGCTCTCGGCCCTCCATCTGGTCATGTTGGTGGGGATGGCCGGCCTGCTGGCCGGATTGGTGGGCATTCATGTCGCGCAGGATATCCACTGGATCCGGCTTTTCGATAATCTGCACTGGACGGCCGGCACCTCGATGGCGGCGGCGTTTGCCTGGCTCGGGGTGCGCGCGGCCAGAAGCGAGAGCGTCGCGGGACTGCGCTGGATCGCCATCGGCTTGACGGTGTACGCCGCCGGCCAGGTTGTCTGGAATATCCAGACCGTGATCGGGTATGCCGGATCCCCGTCGCCTTCGGACCTGCTCTATCTTTGGCTGGGTCCCTGCGTGGCGATCGGACTCCTGGTCGAATCCTTCCGCATGGCCGACCGCATCCAGCGCAGGACCCTGCTGCTGGATGCGGCGATCCTCGCCATTGCCGCCATGATGCTGGTACTGCTGCTCTACCTGCCGCAGCAGCGAGACATGTCGCCGTTTTCCATGATGGTGATGGTGGCCTATCCGGTGAGCCTGTTCACGGCGGCCTCTATCGGCCTGATCGCTGCGCCGACGCTGCGCCTCAAATTCTCCTGGAGTTACTGGCTGTTCCTGGCGTTGCTGGTGGTGACCGGAATCTGCTGGATGGCTTGGAACCTGAGGGTGATGGAGGGTGCCGACATGGACGGCACCTGGTTCAACAGTCTGTTTTCGGTTTCGATCACGGGTCTCGGCCTGACCACCCTGTACTGGAACATCGAGCCCTCGCGCAATGCTGTGTGGGAGCGCTTGAGCGAGGGTTTTCTGCGCCTGCTGCCGCTGCTGGCGGTGGTGGTCGCCGGTCTGGCAGTCATCCTGGCCGACCCCCATGACGGTGTGCCGAAGTCTGTGGCCCTGGCGGTCGACATCGCTGCGCTGGTGGTCATTGTTCTGGCGATGTTCAAGCAGAGCATGCTGCTGCGCGAGCATGAACTGCTGAAAGTGCTGACCCGTAACCTGGAAGAAAGCGAGCAGCAGAAAAACCTGATCCTGAAAACGATGCCGGACCTGGTATGGCTCAAGGATGCCGATGGCATCTACCGTATGTGCAATCCCGCGTTCGAGCGTTTCTACGACCTGCCCGAATCCGACATCCTGGGCAAATCCGATTTCGATCATGCCGATCCCGAAATGGCGGAATACTTTCGTCGGAACGATCTCGAGGTCATGCTGGCCGGTCATCCAGTCAGAATGGTGGAATCGGTGGTCTTCGCCGACGATGGCCACCCTGCCTTGCTCGAAACGCTGAAGACCCCGCTGCGCGACGCCAGCGGCAAGGTCTGCGGGGTGCTCGG
>JBAPWR010000061.1:0-6485 GCA_049283775.1 Thiobacillus sp. | reverse complement strand
GCTATACCCTGGTAGGCATCCTGGTGATGGGGGCCCTGGCGCTGATGGTGATGGCCATCCTGTGGCTCGCCGGCGGCGCGGACCGCATCGCCTACCAGACCTATTCGATCTATTTCAGGCAGCAGTCGCTCGACGGCCTGGCGGTAGGCAGCCCGGTAAAAATGCGCGGCATCAAGGTCGGCGTAGTCGACAGCTATCGCTTCGCCCAGGGCGAAGACGACGCTGTGAGAGTGGTCACGCGCATCGACGAGGGCGTGCCGGTGCACCAGGGGGCGGCCGCCTACATCAAGCGCAATCTGGTGACCGGCATCGCGGCAGTGGAAATCAACAACGGACCGGGCGAGGCGCCTTTGCTGGTCGAGGCGCCGGAAGGCGAACGTTTCCCGGTGATCGACGAGGGCAGTTCCGAGATCGACAAGGTCGCCACCGCGGTGACCCGGCTGGCCGAGAACGGCGCCCAGGTCGTCGAACGCATGAACACCCTGCTGTCCGACGAAAACCAGCAGGCCATCTCGGCGACCCTGGCCAACCTCAAGGAACTGTCCGGGCATCTCGCCGCCAACAAGCAAAGCCTCGAAGCGGTGGTGCAGGGCATCCGTGACGCTTCCGACGAATTCCGCTTCGCCGGCGCCAGCATCAGCCAGGCGGCGACCCGGGCCGAAGGCAGCATCGCCGCTGTCGGTGAAAACGCCAACGAAGCACTCAAGGAGGCGGCGCGCGCCATGGATAAACTGCAGCAGGAAACGGTGATGATCTCGCTGCGTATTCAGGAGCTGACCGAGACCGGGACGCTGGAAATGACCAATATCAGCCGCGAGGTGCGTGCCGGGGCCGACGCCATGACCACTGCCGGCAGGCGTTTGTCCGAGCCGCGAGCCATCCTGTTCGGCCCCGGCAGCC
Organism: Thiobacillus sp.; assembly: GCA_049283775.1. Lineage (GTDB taxonomy): Bacteria > Pseudomonadota > Gammaproteobacteria > Burkholderiales > Thiobacillaceae > Thiobacillus. The sequence continues at coordinate 5,585 of JBAPWR010000061.1, read as the reverse complement.
AGCAACTCGGCCCTGGGGAGGGCAATCCATGAGAGCCTCGATTGTCCTGCTCGCGCTGTTGCTCGCGGGCTGCGTGAATTTCGGCGAAGACCGCAACGCACCGCCGATCGTCCACTATGTGCTGCGCGACAATGCGCCGCTGCCGCAGCCTTCAGCCGCACCCGATCCGCGCACCCTGCTGGTGCTCGATACCGCCACCAGCGCCTTCTACGATATCGACACCCTGGCCTTCAGTCGCAGCCCGAACACCCGCGGCTATTACCAGTACGCCCGCTGGACCGAACGCCCGGGCAAGCGCTTTGCCGAGTTGATGCGTGCCCGCCTCGAGGCGCAGGGAAGCTTTGCTGCCGTCGCTGCGGCCGGGGGACATGTGCGCGGCGAACTGCTGCTGGATACCGAGATCGTCGAGCTCTACCATGACGCCAGCAAAGTGCCGGGTAGCGTGCACGTCGTGGTGCGCGTCGAATTGATCGACCTGAAGGCCCGCTCGCTGATCGGCCGCACCCTGCTCGAGCAGCGTGTCGAGTCGTCCAGCTACGATGCAGCGGGTGCCGCGGAGGCTTTCAATCTGGCGACCGGTCGCGTGCTCGACGAATTGATGGTCTGGCTCGAGCAGGTCAGAAAATGAGCAAAGCGCCTACAATCAGAGCAGCCGTGCCCACAACAAGAGGAGACACCATGAAACACCTGATCGCCGCGATTTGCCTGTGCAGCGCCGCCACCCTGGCGCATGCCGAGAAAGCCGAAAAATTCAACGGCCTGGAAGTCCACTACAACGCCATCACCACCGACACCCTGCTGCCCGAGGTGGCCCGCGCCTACAAGATCGAACGCAGCAAGTCGCGTGGCCTGGCGACGATCTCGGTGCTGAAGGCGAACCCGGTCGGCATGCCGACTCCGGTCGAGGCCAAGCTCACGGTTTTCGTCACCAATCTCAACCAGCAACTCGCCGAGGTGCCGATGCGCGAGGTGCGCGAAGGTACCGCGATCTATTATCTCGGCGAATTCCGCGTCGCTCCGCCGGACACGCTGACGTTCACCGCCACGGTCGAAGCCGCGGGCGAACCGAAGCGCGAGATCCGCTTCAGCCAGAAGTTCTACAAGTAGCGCAACCCCAGGCTGGCCAGGCCCCAGGCGCCGAAGCCGGCCACCGTCAGGCCGGCGCTGCGCCGCACCCACAGGCGCTGCAGAAAGGGCTGCAGACTGCGCGCGAACAGGCCCATGCCGAGTAGGTTGGGCAGGGTGCCGAGGCCGAAGGCCAGCATCAGCGCGGCCCCGGAGGGGGCGCTGCCCGCCGCCAGAGCGGACACCAGCACCGAGTACACCAGACCGCACGGCAGCCAGCCCCAGGCCATGCCGGCAATCAGGGCGCCAGGCAGGTTGCGCACCGGCAGCAGTTTTCTGAACAGCGGCTGCAGATGCCGCCACAATGCCCCGCCCGCCTTTTCGAACACCAGCACCCAGCGCGACCAGCCGGCGAGATAAAGGCCGAGAAGGATCATCACCAGTTGTGCCAGCACATAGAGTACGGTCTGCACCGGCAAGAATGACGCAAGCTTGAACGAGGCACCGAGCGCCCCGGCGAGCGCGCCGAACAGCGTGTAGCTGGTGATGCGCCCGAGGTTGTAGGCGAGATGGAAACGGAACGGCGGATGCGTGCCGTCGGCGCGAAACGAAAACGCCGCGACGATGCCGCCGCACATGCCGACGCAATGCACCCCGCCGAGCAGGCCGGCGAGCAGGGCGGTAAGCAGCGAAAATTCAATCATGGTTCAAAGATCATTTTCCACGAAGGGCACGAAGAAACAGGGCCAATAAAAACGATTTGCCGCGAAGGATGCGAAGGAAAGACCCAGTTCCGTGAATGGCGCGAATAGACGCGAATCAAACCAGATAATTCGTTGGCGTCGATTCGTGCAACTCCCGGATAAAGCTCTCCTTTGCCTTTGTTTGCGTTCCTTCGCGTTCTTGGCGGTTAATCGCTCTGTTCATGTTCATTCGTGGAGAAAAACGGTTTCAAAGTTTTGCCCGCCCCGCCAGCCATACCAGCAGCAGCACGGGCACACCGATCGCTGCAGTGGCGGTGAAGAAATTGGCCCAGCCCCAGGCATCGACGAACTCGCCGGAAAACCCGGCAATGAACTTCGGTAGCAGCAGCATGACCGAGGTGAACAGCGCGTATTGCGTCGCCGAATAGGCCTGGTTCACCAGGCCGGACAGGTAGGCGACGAAGGCGGATGAGGCGATGCCTGCCGAGAGGTTGTCGGCGGAGACGGTGAACACCAGCGCGCCGACGTCGTGGCCACGCCCGGCCAGCCAGACGAACAGCAGGTTGGTCGCGGCGGAGAGCAGCGCGCCGATGAACAGGGTACGCATCACACCGATGCGCATCACCAGCAGGCCGCCTAGTCCCGCGCCGGCGATGGTCATGATCACGCCGTAGACTTTGGATACGGTGGCGACTTCGTCCTTGGTGAAGCCCATCTCCTGGTAGAAGGGGTTGCTCATCACCCCCATCACCACATCGGAGATGCGGTAGACGGCGATCAGCGCCAGGATCAGCAGCGCCTGCCATTTGTAATGCTGGATGAAGTCGATGAAGGGCGACACCACCGCGCTGTAGAACCACGCCGTGGCATTCAGGAGCCGCCCCGACAGCCCGGCGGCGGCGAATTTTTCGCGCGCATGCGCTTCGCGTTCGGCGGTGTCTGGCGGCACTTTCTTTTCCGGTTCGCGGATGGTCAGCGTGGTGAGGATGCCGATGACCATCAGTGCGGCCATCACCGTGTAGGCCACCTGCCAGGGGCGGAAGTCGTAGGTGGTCTCGGAAGGATCGAACGCCGCCGCGATCCACAGCGCGCCCGCGCCGGCGGTGATCATCGCGATTCGGTAGCCGGCCTGGTAGGTCGCCGCCATCGCGCCCTGCTTCTCGATTCCCACCGCCTCGATTCGGTAGGCGTCGAGCGCGATGTCCTGCGTCGCCGAGGCGAAGGCCACCGCAAGCGCGAAAAATACCGTGTGCGTCAGGTTCACAACCGGGTCGGTATTGGCCATGCCCAACAGCGCCAGCGCGATGCACACCTGCGACAGCAGCAGCCACGCACGCCGCTTGCCCAGTCGCTTCGTCAGGATCGGCAGATTCATCCGGTCCACCAGCGGCGACCACAGGAACTTGAAGCCGTAGGCCAGGCCCACCCAGCTCAGGTGACCGATGGTCGCGCGCGCGATGCCGGCCTCCGACAGCCAGAACGACAGCGTGCCGAGTACCAGCAGCAACGGCAATCCGGCGGAAAAGCCGAGGAGCAGCATGCCGACGACGCGCGGGTGGGTGTAGACCTTGAGGGCGGCAAGCCAGGGATGGGCGGGGGAAGTCATGGCCCGTAATCGTAGTCGACGATCAGCGGCGCATGATCGGAAAAGCGCTGGTCCTTGTAGACGCTGGCGGACTTGGCCTTGGCGGCGATGCCGGGGGTGGCGATCTGGTAGTCGATGCGCCAGCCGACGTTCTTTGCCCAGGCCTGGCCGCGGTTGCTCCACCAGGTGTAGGCCTCGCCTTCGTGGTGCGGATAGAGGCTGCGGTAGACGTCGACCCAGCCGAGTTCGTCGAACAGGCGGGTCATCCAGGCGCGTTCCTCGGGCAGGAAGCCGGAGTTCTTCTGGTTGGATTTCCAGTTCTTCAGGTCGATCTCCCGGTGGGCGATGTTCCAGTCGCCGCAGATGACGATTTCGCGCCCGGATCTGATCAGCGCTTCTAGATGGGGGAAGAAGGCTTCCATGAAGCGGAATTTGGCCTGCTGGCGTTCCTCGGAACTCGAGCCGGAGGGCTGGTAGAGCGAGATGATGGCGAGATTTCCATAATCAGCCTCGATGTACCGGCCCTCGGCATCGAACTCGGGCACGCCGAGGCCCTCGATGATGCGCTGGGGTGCCTGGCGGGTATAGATGCCGACGCCGCTATAGCCTTTTTTCTCGGCGTAATGGAAGGCGCCGGTCAGGCCGTCGCAGGTGATGAATTCGGGCCTGAGGTCGGCGGCCTGCGCCTTCAACTCCTGCACGCAGACGACGTCGGCGTGTTGCGCGGGCAGCCAGTCGAAGAAACCCTTGGTGGCGGCGGAGCGGATGCCGTTGAGGTTGGCCGATATAATTCGCATCGCTTCTTACTATTCAAGAAAAGCCAGGAAATGTCCGATTACAAAGCCGAGTTTGTGGAGTTTGCCATCGCGTCGAACGTGCTGTGTTTTGGCGAGTTCAAGACCAAGGCAGGGCGCATGAGCCCGTATTTTTTCAATGCAGGGCTGTTCAACGACGGCGACAGGCTGAAACGGCTGGGCGAATTTTACGCGAAAGCCATTGTCGACTCGGGGATCGCGTTCGACGTGCTGTTCGGACCGGCCTACAAGGGCATCCCGCTCGTGGCGAGCATCGCGATCGCGCTGGCAGGGGTGGGCAGAAACCTGCCGTTTGCCTACAACCGCAAGGAAGCCAAGGATCACGGCGAGGGCGGAACGGTGGTCGGCGCGGCGTTGCGGGGGCGAGTGCTGATCGTCGACGACGTGATTTCGGCGGGCACCTCGGTGCGGGAGTCGGTGGAACTGATCCACCACGCCGGTGCCGAACCGGCAGGCGTGGTGATCGCGCTGGACCGCATGGAGCGTGGTACCGGTGAGAAGTCGGCGGTACAGGAAGTGCGCGAACAATTTGGCATTCCGGTGGTGGCGGTGGTCACCCTGGACAATCTGGTGGAATTTTTGGGACGTGATGCAAACAGACAGCAGGAATTGCAGGCCGTGGCGAGCTACCGTGCGCAATACGGCGTTTAGCCTGGTGCTGATGGCGGTCTGTGCGGGCACTGCACATGCGCAGATGTACCGCTGGGTCGACGGCGATGGCCGGGTGCACTACAGCGATACCCTGCCCCAGAACTATCAAAAAAGCGGTACGGACGAGATGAACAAGCAGGGTCTGGTGATCCGCCGGACGCAGTCAGAAGCTGAGCGCATGGCCGAGATTGCGCGCCAGGCAGCGCAACTGAAGATGGAGCGTCAGAAGGCGGAACAGGCGCGGCTCGACCGCGCGCTGCTGGCGACCTACACGACCGAAGCGGAAATCGATCTGGCAAGGGATCGTGCGTTGGAACACCACAAGCTGGCGATCCGTGGAGCGGAAACGCGGGCCAAGGCGGTGGAGGCCAACCTCGCTGAGTTGCGGGAACGCATCAGCAAAATCGAGAAATCGGGCCGCCCGGTATCTCCTGATCTGCAAAGCCAGCTGGCACAGATCCACAAGGAAAGCCTCGAGCTCAAACGCACCATCCTCAACAATGAAGAAGCGATGCTGCAGGTGCGGGAAAAGTACGAAGCCGACAAGGTGCGCTTTCGCGAACTGTCCAGCGCGTCGCGTTGAGCCGCGCCGGCCGGCGGGTGTAAGGCGGGTCAGCCGGCGAGCTTCGACTTGAGCAGTTCGTTGACCTGCGTCGGGTTGGCCTTGCCGCGGCTCGCCTTCATCACCTGGCCGACCAGCGCGTTGAAGGCTTTCTCCTTGCCGGCGCGGAATTCGTCGACGGACTTCTGGTTGGCGGCCAGCAC
>JBAPWR010000060.1:0-4087 GCA_049283775.1 Thiobacillus sp. | reverse complement strand
CTCTCACGGGCTGCAATGACGTGCGATACAGCCGGTCCATGGCTGGGACCAAAGTCCAATTGTTGCGGGAGTGAAGGAGTCGTAGTTTGCTATGATCGTTAGGTATATCTGAATCCCAGAATCCCGGAGTGCCGGCTGCAAAGCCGGTGCTCGTGACGGGGCCATGCTGGCGAACGGACGCTCTGGCAGGGACAACAACGGTTGCAGCTATGAGGGCATTGCTCATGCAGAACAGGTCGGAATTCTCGGGCCTCCAGAGCGGGCCAGGCGGCGCGCGCAGGGTCGGCGCAGACAGCCACGCGGGCGAACGCATGCAGCGTCCGCGGCAAAGTGGCCGAGCGGAACTCATCGCATCGATGTTGATTGCGGCGATGCTGCTGCTCTGGATGATGGCCCATCCTTCCAGCGCCCGGGCGCAGGACGCGGCGGAGGGCGAGGTGAGCGCCCAGGCGGCGTTTCCTCAGGAAAAGCTCGACTCCCTGCTCGCCCCGATCGCGCTCTATCCGGATGACCTGCTGGCCCAGACCCTGATGGCTTCGACCTATCCTCTCGACGTGGTCGAGGCGGCGCGCTTCGTCAAGGCGAACCGCGAACTCAAGGGTGACGCGCTCGACCAGGCAGTGCTGCAGAAGAACTGGGATCCCTCGGTGCAATCGCTGACCGCCTTCCCGCAGGTCCTCGAGATGATGGATGACAAACTCGAATGGACACAGGAGCTCGGCGACGCCTTCCTCGCCGACAAGCAGCGCGTCATGCAGACGGTCCAGAGCTTGCGGCAGAAGGCCGAGGCGAGTGGCAACCTGCAGACCAACGAGCAGCAGAAGGTGGTCAAGGAACAGACCACCATCATCATCGAGCCGGCCCAGCCGGAGGTTGTCTACGTACCGACCTACAACCCGACCGTGGTCTACGGTTCCTGGTGGGCGCCCATGTACCCTCCCTACTACTGGCCGCCACCCGCCTACTACTATCCGGGTGGTGCGCTCGCCGCCGGCATGATCGGCTTCGGCATCGGCTGGGCGATCGGCAACAACCACTGGGGTTGGGGCGACGTCGACTGGGGTCGTGGCGACATCAATATCGATATCGACAGGAACAACACCTTCATCAACAACAACAAGGACTTCAAGAACAAGGTCAGCAACGGCAAGTGGGAGCACAACCCGTCGCAGCGCAAGGGTGTCTCATACCGCGACAACGCCACGCGCGAGCGCTTCCAGAAGTCCGATCCGGGTGCGGTGGCGTCGCGCCGCGACGCGCGCGGATTCGACACCGCCGGGACACGGGATGCACAGCGTGGCGAGGCTGACCGGGCAAGCGCGGGAACGCGGGACGCGCAGCGACCGGGCAGTACCGACCGGGCAAGTGCCGGCACGCGCGACGCCCAGCCGGGCAGCGGCTTCAGCCGTTCGGACGCGGGCGCAAGCGCAGGAACCCGTGATGCGCAGCGGGGAGGGGGCTCGGATTTTGGCGCGAGCGCCGGGACGCGTGACACGCAGCGCGGCAGCAGTTCGAGTTTTGGCGGGAGCGGCTCGCATTCCAGCCCGTCGTTCAATGCCAGCCAGTCGCGCAGCCAGGCGAGCAACTACAGCAGTCGCGGCGCATCGAGCCGCTCGTCGTCGATGGGTGGTAGCCGCGCTGGCGGTGGGATGCGTGGCGGTGGCGGTGGCGGACGGCGTTAAGGGGGCATGATGAGAAAAGTCACGAATCAGGGTAAGTTCGCTGCGATCACACTCGCAGTGGGGTTGGCGCTGGCTTCCACGCCTGCGCTGTCCGCGGAAGTCACCGGCAAACAGCCATGCCCGGAAAGCAAGCCCGCGGTCGAGCAGATGTCTTTCACTTGCCTGGAAACGGCCGTCAAGGCGCTTTACGAAGTCTTCAAGTCACAGGATGTCAGGGCCATCTACCGGGTGCTCGGACCAGGCAGTGCGGAACTGATCTACACGGGCGACCCGGTCGCGGACGAGCAGATGCGCGAGCGCGTTCTCGCCGCTTACGACGAGTCGGTGAAAATTGAACTGGACGGCGTCGATCGCGCCACGCTTCTCATGGGCGCCCACGATTTTCCGTTCCCGTTTCCGCTTAAGCGCGTTGCGTCCGGGTGGAAGTTCGATGCCACCGCCGGCGCCGAGGAGATCCTCAATCGGCGCATCGGCGAGAACGAGTTTTCGGTGATCCGGGCATGCCTCGCCTACGGCGACGCCCAGCGCGAATACGCGACGGCGGACCGCGACGGCGACGGTGTGCTCGAATATGCGCAGCATTTCGAGAGCAGCGAAGGCAAGCGTGATGGGCTCTACTGGCCGGCCACGGCGGGCGAGGAGCCCTCGCCCCTGGGACCCCTGTACGCACGCGCCCAGAGCGAGGGCTATGAACTCGGCAAGCCGGGGCCGACGCCTTTCCATGGCTACTATTACCGCATCCTCAAGTCACAGGGCGCCCACGCTCCCGGCGGTGCGTACGACTACCTGGTCAGGGACGACATGATCGGCGGCTTCGCGCTCGTCGCCTACCCGTCGAAATGGGGTGCCTCGGGCGTGATGAGTTTCATGTGCAGTCACGACGGCATCGTTTACCAGCAGAACCTCGGCCCCGATTCGGCTGCGATCGCCGCGCAGATGACCCGCTTCGAACCGGACGAGGGCTGGGAGAGGGTGGCGCCATGAATCGGCCAAAAATGATTTTTCAACCGCGGAGTTCAAGCATGAAGAAGATGACATTGCAGTTTGCGTTCGGACTGGCAGCGCTCGGTGTGGCACTCGGTGCCCTGGCGCAGACGCCGGTGATCTACCCCGCCAAGGGACAAAGCGCGCAGCAGCAGGCCAGCGATGACGGCGCCTGTATGGCCTGGGCCAAGCAGACCACCGGCATCGATCCGATCGCCGCAGCGCAGACGCCTCCGCCCGCGCCTTCGGGCCCGGCGACTGGCGGCGGTGAGCGGGTGTCTGGCGCCGCACGCGGCGCGCTCGGTGGTCTGGCGATCGGGGCGATCGCCGGTGACGCGGGCGAGGGTGCGGCCATCGGGGCCGTCGTAGGCACCATGGCCGGTGGCCATCGCGCCCGAAAGAACCAGGCGGCGCAGCAGCAGCAGGTCCAGAGTCAGCAACAGCAGCAACTCCAGACCTACTATCGGGCCTACGGTGCCTGCATGGAAGGTCGCGGCTACACCATCAAGTGAGGGAAATCATGAACATCAGACTACTCAAGGGCGCGGCATTGTCTGCCCTGATCTGGGCGCTCGGGTCTACCGTACATGCCGGCGATTTCGACGGCAGCAAGCTGCTGATCTGCGCGCCGGTGCAGGCGATGGAATGCTACGCCGGTGAAGAATGCAAGATGGAATTGCCCGAAGCGGTCGGGGCGCCAGCATTCATGCGCATCGATTTCAACCAGCGGCGCGTGGTCGGACCGAAGCGCTCGTCGGCCATCGAGACCATTACCGCTGACGAACGCCAACTGCTGATGCAGGGCATCGAACTGGGCCATGCCTGGAGCCTGGCGCTCAATTACGAGAGCGGCAAGATGATCCTGACCCTGGCCGGGAACGACGTCGCCTTCGTCCTGTTTGGCGCCTGCACGCCGCAGTGATGCCGAAGCAGATGCTCTTTCGCCGCGTCGGCGGGCGGCTTAGAATTACGCTATCTTGCAAATTGAAAGTCAAATGGTGAAACCGAAGACATTCGGCGCCCTGTGCGCCAGTTGTGCACTGCTGGCCGCGGTGCCTGTGCTGGCCGAGGACGCGCCGATCCATCCCAAGCTGGGGGCGCGCCTCTATCTCGATGTCGGCGGTTATGTTCCGGCGGTCGACACCCGACTACGGGTCGACCGGGCGGGAGGCTCGGGGGCTGTCCTCGACCTCGAGGACGACCTCGATTTCGAGGATCGCCCGACTTTTCCCTATGCACTGCTGAACCTGCGCCTTGGCCAGCGCTGGCGGATCGAGGGCGAGTACTTCAGCATCGATCGTGACAAGACGACCGTGATCGACCGGGAACTGGAGATCGGCGATGACACTTTTCTGGGCGGCTGGACGGTCAACTCGTTCTTCGATACCGACGTCTACCGCCTGAGCGTGGGCTATTCGTTC
>JBAPWR010000059.1:0-8594 GCA_049283775.1 Thiobacillus sp. | reverse complement strand
GTCCAGCAGGCGATCGATTACGTCAACACTCACTCGAGCTGATCGTTCTCCCGGCTGGCCGGACGAGTATCAACCCGCGATTGGCGCTGCATGATTCTGCTCCGGTCGCGTCGCCAGGCCAGTCCGACCGAGCGCTTTCACACATCTTCATTGATTCGGTATTCGCAGCGCTCCCAATCGCAAGAGATGCAAGACATGTCGCTCCCGCTCCCATTTTCTGCCGTGCCGAATCGATAAAAAAGGACTGACATTTGTCCAAACGTCGCGTTGTCGTCACCGGTCTGGGGATTGTCTCCCCGGTCGGCAATACCATCCCGGAAGCGTGGGACAACCTGATTGCAGGTCGTACCGGCATTGCCAGGATTACCCGTTTTGATCCCACGCCCTTTGCCTCCCACATGGCTGGAGAGGTGAAGAATTTCGATGTCGGGCAATACCTCAATCCCAAAGAAGCTCGCCGCATGGATACCTTCATCCAGTTCGGCATGGCTGCCGGGATCCAGGCGATACGCGACTCGGGTATCGAAATCACCGATGCCAATGCCGAGCGCATCGGCGTCAACATCGGCTCCGGCATCGGCGGCCTGCCGCTGATCGAGGAGACCCATTCCCTGCTGCTGGAGTCCGGTCCGAGGAAGATTTCCCCCTTCTTCATTCCCGGATCCATCATCAACATGATTTCCGGCAACCTTTCCATCCTCTACGGGATCAAGGGCCCCAATCTGGCAGTCGTCACCGCCTGTACCACCGGTTTGCATGCTGTCGGCCTGTCGGCCCGCATGATTGCCTACGGTGACGCGGATGTGATGGTCGCCGGCGGCTCCGAATGCGCGACGTCGCAACTGGGCGTCGGTGGATTCGCTTCCGCGCGCGCGCTCTCCACCCGCAACGACGATCCGGCGACCGCCAGTCGGCCCTGGGACAAGGACCGTGATGGCTTCGTGCTGGGCGAGGGCGCCGGGGTGCTGGTGCTCGAGGAGTACGAGCACGCCAAGGCACGCGGAGCGAAGATCTACGCCGAGGTCGCGGGATTCGGCATGAGCGGTGACGCTTACCACATGACGGCGCCGAGCACCGACGGGCCGCGGCGTTCGATGGTGAACGCCATGCGCGATGCCGGAGTCAATCCCGAGCAGATCAATTACGTCAACGCCCACGGCACCTCGACTCCGCTCGGCGACAAGAACGAAACCGACGCGATCAAGCTGGCGATGGGCGATGCTGCCTACAAGGCGGTCGTCAACTCGACCAAGTCGATGACCGGCCACCTGCTCGGCGGCGCTGGCGGCGTCGAATCGGTCTTCACGGTGCTGGCGGTGCATCATCAGGTCTCGCCGCCGACCATCAACATCTTTTCGCAAGATCCGGAGTGCGATCTCGATTACTGCGCCAACACCGCGCGGGAAATGAAAATCGACTTTGCCCTCAAGAACAACTTCGGGTTTGGCGGCACCAACGGTTCGCTGGTCTTCAAACGCGTTTGAGCTTGGCGATGGATCGCCCCATCGCAGACCAGGCAGCCGTTTCTCCCATAATCCGGGAATGGCCACTTCCGTCCGGACAGCAGCGGCCTGACCTGGTGCGGCTGCAGGCCTCCAATCCGCAGCGTTACCCCGGCCTGTTTCTCAGCAGCGGCGATGCCGGCTGGGACATGCTGTTCGCGTTTCCACAGTCGGTCTCGACAATCACCGTCGCCGAAGGCTTGTCTGGATTGCAGTCGCATCCGGCGATGCGCTTGCGGCCGACGCCGTTCCAGTCAGCTCACGAATTCCCCTTCAGCGGTGGCTGGCTGTGCGCGTTCGCCTACGAACTGGGCGGGCTATTCGAGCCCAGCGTGGCGATGGCGGTCGATCCCGATTTTCCCCTTGCCTGGCTGGCGCGCATTCCCGCTGCGATCCTGTATGACCGGGCGAACGCGCGCTGCGTCCTGGTTGCGGAGGCCGGGCATGCGCACCTGCTCGACAGCATGAAACGCGATCTGGAGCGCTCGCTGCCACCCCTGCCAAGCTTGCCTGAGTTAAGGAAGCTGCAGGAAGATGCTCCCGACGCGTTTCTTTCCGGCGTCGCTCGGATCCAGGACTACATCCGCGCCGGTGACGTCTTCCAGGTCAATCTCTCTCGCGGCTGGCACGGCGAGTTTGCCGAGCCGCCTTGCGCGGCGTCCTTGCTAGAGCAACTGATGCAGCGCAATCCGGCACCGTTTTCCGCCCTGCTGCAGCTGGACGAATGGGCGATCGTCAGTTCCTCGCCCGAGCGCCTGGTCCGATTGGGGCGGGATGGTCTGCTGGAAACCCGGCCGATTGCCGGGACGCATCCGAGAAGCGAGGATGCGGCGGAAGATGCCGAGTTGCGCGCGCGTCTGCAGGCCCATCCGAAGGAGCGTGCCGAGCACATCATGCTGGTCGATCTGGAACGCAACGATCTCGGCCGGGTCTGCGAAGCCGGCAGCGTGAAGGTCGATGCCCTGATGGAAATCGCCAGTTATCGCCACGTCCATCACATCGAATCCACGGTCCGCGGCAAGTTGCGCGCGAGTGTGAACCTGTTCGATGTCCTGCGCGCAGTGTTTCCCGGCGGCACCATCACCGGCTGTCCCAAGGTGCGCACCATGCAGATCATTCGCGAACTTGAGCAGACCGCGCGGCGCAGCTACACCGGCAGCGTCGGTTATATCAACCGCGACGGCAGCTTCGACTTCAACATCCTGATCCGCAGTTTTCTGCTGCGTGGCCGCGAGCTGAGTTTCCGCGCTGGCGCCGGCATCGTCGCCGACTCCATCCCGCAGCGCGAGCTCGAGGAGACCCGCGCCAAGGCGCGAGGCCTGCTGCGGGCACTGGAACCGGCATGAGCCTGGTCGACGGCGTCCTGGTTGATTGCCTGTCCGTTCGCGATCGCGGCCTTGCCTACGGCGACGGTGTGTTCCGCACATTGCGGGTGCGAGGCGGCAAGCCGCTGTGGTGGCAGGATCACTACGCCAAGCTGGAACACGATGCCGCTGCCCTGAACCTGCCGTGTCCGCAGGCGATCATCCTGCAGGACGAGATCGAAAGGCTGGCAGCCGGCCAGGATGGCGTGGCGAAGCTGATCCTGACGCGGGGCAGCGGGCCTCGCGGCTATGCCCCGCCGCCGCAGCCGCAGGCCAGCCGAATCGTGACATTCGATCCCTCGCCGGCCGATTCCTCTGAACAGTGCGTCGCCGACATCACCGCGCGCTGGTGCAGCCTGCGCCTGGGACGGCAGCCGCGGCTCGCCGGGATCAAGCATCTGAACCGCCTGGAGAACGTTCTGGCACGTGCCGAATGGCAGGATCCGGCGATCCGTGAAGGCCTGCTGTGCGATGATACGAAAGCGGTCATCAGCGGGGTGACGAGCAATCTTTTCATCGTCAGCGCGGGCGCGCTGCAGACCCCGGATCTGAGCCATTGCGGGGTCGCAGGCGTGGCCCGCAACCGCATTCTGCGAGCCGCGCGCAAACGCGGGATCGACGTCGAGGTGACCCGCATTACGCCGGATGCCGTGATGCATGCCGACGAGGTGATGCTGTGCAACAGCGTTCAGGGCATCTGGCGCGTCGCGATACTTGAAGACAAAAATTGGTCCCCTGCCGGATGGTCGGAGACCTTGAATGGCTGGCTATATGAAGTGGATTAAACGCATTGTTGTGCTCGGCTTGCTGGCGCTGATGCTGCCGATCGCCGGCGGCATCTGGTATGCGCGGCAGCCGATGCACATCGAGCCGCTGCCCTATACCCTGAATGTCGCTCCCGGCACCACCCTGCGTGGCCTGGCGAAACAGCTCGAAAGGGATGGGGTGATCGCCGACGCCCGGTTGTTCTGGCTGCTGGGGCGCATTCTCGGCAAGGGCGGGCGGCTCAAGGCCGGAATCTACACCCTCGATCGCGCACTGTCTCCGCTCGAACTCTATGGCAAGATCGAGCGCGGCGAGGTGACCCAGGCCACCGTGCAGATCATCGAAGGCTGGAGCTTCCGCGAAATGCGCGCAGCGATGGCGCGCCAGTCCTTGCTGCGACAGGACAGCCAGAGCATGGACGACAGGGCGTTGCTGCAGGCCATCGGTGCCGAGGAGCACCATCCCGAAGGGATCTTCTTTCCCGACACCTACCTGTTCGCACCGCATGTGTCGGACCTTGAGGTGCTGCGCCGCGCCTACCGCATGCAGCGTGAAAAGCTCATGGAGGCATGGCAGAGCAGGGCGCCCGGATTGCCCTACCAGACTCCGTACGAGGCGCTGATCATGGCTTCGATCATCGAGAAGGAAACCGGTGCGGCGTTCGAGCGGCCGCTGATCGCAGCGGTTTTCGTCAATCGCCTGCGCATCGGCATGCGCCTGCAGACCGATCCGACCGTAATCTACGGCCTGGGCGAGGACTTCGACGGCAACCTGCGCCGTGCCGACCTGCAGCGCGACACGCCGTACAACACCTATACGCGGGCCGGACTGCCGCCGACGCCGATCGCCATGCCCAGCGAGGCCGCGATCCGTGCCGCGCTCAATCCGGAGCCGTCCGATGTCCTGTATTTTGTCTCGCGCAATGATGGCACGCATATTTTTTCCAAGAACCTCAACGAGCACAATCGCGCGGTCAACCGCTACCAGCGAGGAGGACAGCGGTGAGCACAGCCGGTAGATTCATCACCCTCGAAGGCGTCGACGGCGCAGGCAAAAGCACCCATCTCGGTTTCATCGCCGACTGGTTGAGGGACCATGGCAAGGAAGTGGTTGTGACCCGAGAACCCGGCGGAACGCCTCTGGGAGAGGAGTTGCGTACTCTGCTGCTCAACCGTGAAATGGACGCCGATACCGAGTTGCTGCTGATGTTCGCTGCCCGCCAGGCCCATCTTGCCGGCCTGGTTTGGCCGGAACTGGTGCGTGGCGCCTGGGTCGTGTCGGATCGCTTCACCGACGCCAGCTATGCCTACCAGTGCGGCGGCCGCGGCATCGATCCGGCGCGGCTGGCAGTGCTGGAGCAATGGGTGCAGCGCGGGTTCCAGCCGAACCTGACCCTGCTGTTCGATGTTCCGGCGGAAGTCGCCGAGTCGCGCCGCTCGGCGGCGCGGGCCGCCGATCGCTTCGAGCGCGAGGCTGACAGCTTCTTCAACCGTGTGCGCCAGGCCTATCTTGCGCGCGCAGGTGCCGAAACGGAACGGATCAGGGTGGTCGATGCCAGCCAGAGCATCGCAGCGATCCAGAGCGAACTCGCCCGGCTGCTCGAGGCGCTGCTGTGAGCGCACCCTTTCCCTGGCTCGAACCGGCCTGGCAGCGCCTGCTCGAGACGAAATCCAGGCCTGCACAGGCCCTGCTGATCGCCGGCCCGCGCGGCGTCGGCAAGGCTGCCCTGGCACAGGCCTGGGCAAAGGCGCTGCTGTGCGAGCAACCCGCGCACAGCGGGGAAGCCTGTGGCCAGTGCGCCGCCTGTCACTGGTTTGCCGCCGCAACCCATCCGGACTACCGGGTGATCAGTCTCCGCGAGAAGGAGGGCAAGGATGGCGAGAGCCGGATGGCGACCGCCATCGAGGTCGAGCAGGCGCGCGAGGCCGTGGACTTCGTGCAAATGTCGACGCATCGCGCGGGCCGCCGCGTGGTCCTGGTCGATCCTGCCGACAGCCTCAATCTGGCCGCGGCCAACGCGCTGTTAAAGGTGCTGGAGGAGCCGCCGTTAAATACCTCATTCCTGCTGGTGTCCGATCAGCCGCGGCGCCTGTTGCCGACGATTCGCAGCCGCTGCACCCGGATCGACGTCGGCCTGCCGCCGCTGGACCAGGCGCTGGAGTGGTTGCGGGAAAACCAGGTCGACGAGGCCGGCCAGCGTCTGGCACTGGCAGGGGGATCGCCGCTCATCGCACGGGACTATGCCGGGTCCGACGAACTCGAGGAGCGCCGCACGATCCTGGAAGAATTATGCAAACCGCAGCAACTCGATCCGGTTGGATTGGGCGAGAAGTGGAAGGGCGTCAAACCGCAAACCTGGCATGAACTCGCCTACAAATGGCTGCAGGACCTGCTGGCGGAGCGGTTGGATGCCGGTACGCGCTTCAACCCGGATTTTGCCGGGGTATTGAACAAGCTGGGGCGGCAGGCCGATCTGGGGGAATTGCTGGAACTGGCGAGAGCCCATGCCGAGCAGGGCAGGACGGTGATGCACCCGCTCAACCGGGCCTTGCAGCTGCAGGCCTGGCTGATCCGCTACCGGCATGTGTTTGAGCAGACAATTTGATGGAGATGTGCGCGCATGAGTAATGTTCTGAATGACATCAGTGGCCAGGTACGTCCTGGCGTGCTGTCCCTGTCGATCAAGGAAAAGTCCGCCCTGTTCGCCGCCTACATGCCGTTCATCAAGGGCGGGGGCCTGTTCATCCCGACCAACAAGCAATACAAGATGGGCGAAGAGGTCTTCATGTTGCTCACCCTGATGGATGACCCGGCCAAGCTGCCGGTCTCGGGCAAGGTGGTGTGGATCACGCCGACTGGCGCGCACGGCAGCCGCACCCAGGGCGTCGGCGTGCAGTTTGCTTTCAACGAAAGCGGCAAGGCGGCGCAAAACAAGATTGAAGGAATGCTCGGCGGTTCGTTAAAATCGGTACGTCCAACCCACACCATGTAGCGCCCGCGTGCGGCGCCGAGTGAGCCGCATGTACATCGATTCCCACTGCCATATCAATTTCCCCGACCTCGCGGACAAGCTCCCCGAGGTCTTCGACCTGATGCAGAAAAACCAGGTCAGCCATGCCTTGTGCATCAGCGTCGAGTTGGAACGTTTCCCCGACATTCTCGCGCTGGCCGAGTCCCACCCGAATGTCTACGCTTCGGTCGGCGTCCATCCCGATCATGAAGACTGCAGCGAACCGAGCGTCGAGCAGTTGGTCGCGCTGGCCGATCACCCGAAGGTGGTCGCCATCGGCGAGACCGGCCTCGATTACTTTCGCCTGACCGGCGACCTCGAGTGGCAGCGCGAGCGTTTTCGCACCCATATCCGGGCAGCACGCGCCTGCCGCAAGCCGCTCGTCATCCATACCCGTTCCGCGGCCGAGGACACCCTGCGCATCATGGAGGAAGAGCGCGCGGGCGAGGCGGGGGGCGTGATGCACTGCTTCACCGAAAGCCAGGCGGTGGCGGAGGCAGCGATGGCGATGGGTTTCTACATCTCCTTTTCCGGCATCGTCACCTTCAAGAATGCAGTCGCGTTGCGCGAAGTCGCGGCGGCCGTGCCGCTGGAGCGCATGCTGATCGAGACCGATTCGCCCTATCTCGCCCCGGTACCGCATCGCGGCCGGACCAACCAGCCCGGCTACGTCATGCACGTCGCTGAGGAAATCGCCCGGATCAAGGGGCTCTCGGCGGAGGAGGTGGGCGAGATCACTTCGCAGAACTTCTTCCGGCTGTTCACCACCGCAGTTCACTGATTCCGGCACTTCGGAACAGGACTCAGGGCAGGGACTCTATCCGGCCCGGGCGGCCAGCCGCTTGAGGACGTGCGCCGCGGCGCGCAGGCCGAAAGTCGCCGTGACGCACACCGACGATCCGAAGCCGGCGCAATTCAAGCCATGCAGGTGGGCGTCCTCGGGGCGTTCGTAGCAGACGCCGCCCTCGGCGCTCGGGTAGACCAGGGGTTCGCTGGAATAGACGCAGTCGACGCCGAATTTCTTGCCGGGTTCGCGCGGAAAGCCATGCTCGCGGCGCAGGCGCGTGCGCACCTTGGAAAGCAGCGGATCTTCGGTAGTGCGGGCGAGGTCGGCGAGCAGCACCCGGCCGGGGTCGCTCTGGCCGCCAGCGGCGCCGACACAGACCAGCCTGATGCACTGGCGGCGGCAGTGGGCGATCAGCGCGACCTTGGCGCGAGCACTGTCGATGGCGTCCACCACGTAGTCGTATTTCTCCGTCATCAATCCGGCAAGGTTGTCGGCAGTCAGGAATTCCTCCACCCCCGTCACCCGGCACAGGGGGTTGATTGCGTGGATGCGCTGCGACATCGCCGCGATCTTCGACTTGCCGAGCTCGTCGGTCAGCGCATGGACCTGGCGGTTGATGTTGGATTCGGCGACATGGTCGGGATCGATCAGGGTGAGTTGGCCGATCGCCGTGCGCGCCAGAGCCTCCGCAGCCCAGGCGCCGACACCGCCGATGCCGATGACGCAGACATGCGCCTGCTGGAAGCGCTCGAAGGCGGCGCTGCCGTAGAGCCGGCGCACACCGCCGAAGCGGCGCTCGAAGTCGATCGCGTGTTCGCTGGGGAAGAGGTCAGTCATGGACCGGGCCTGCCGGTCGGCAGGAAGTCAAGAACAGGCTGGATCTGAACATGACGCGCATCATACCGCGACTGCGCGCGGCATCCGGCGGCGCGTTCAGCCGCAGAATTCTTCAATGACAGGGCATAAATGACACGCCGGGAACGCAACGTGTCGGGAGCTTGTGCGCTCGCCCGCCGGGGAGGAAAGCCTCCCCGACGGTTGGATCAGAGGTTCGCGGTTTCCAGTTCGAACTGGATCGCCTTGATGCCTGCGCGAGCACAGGCTTCGTCCTGCTCGCCGGTCGCCGCCCCCGATATGCCGACTGCGCCGATGATGTTGCCGGCGGC
>JBAPWR010000058.1:0-3009 GCA_049283775.1 Thiobacillus sp. | reverse complement strand
GCCCTTGCCTGATGAGTCGCACGCTGACGATGACGATGCCCGCAGCAGGCTGGCGAGATGAAACGAGGCGCCTGGCGAGGTGCTCGGCGCCGCCCGGCAGAACTGACTGGACGCACTAATTCAAGGAGAAAGAAATGAAACCACGTTTCGCATACAAGGCATTAAGTGTCGCACTGGGCGCGACTTGCGCTTCGACCGCGATGGCGACCGGACTCGATCGCACCATCCTGCCGCTCGCGGAGCCGAAGCGGCCGGTGGTCACCGAACTCGATGCACGCAACGCCAAGGCGCCGCCGCGTTTCGAGGTCAAGGCGCCTGAGGGCGCGCCCAACGTGATCGTGGTGCTGGTGGACGACCTCGGCTTTGCAGGGACCAGCACCTTCGGCGGACCGGTCCAGACGCCCACCTTCGACCGCGTGGCCGCGGGCGGCCTGCGCTACAACAACTTCCACACGACGGCCGTGTCCTCGCCGACCCGCGCGGCGATCAAGAGCGGACGCAACCACCACGTCAACAACATGGGCGGGATCATCGAAACCGGCACGGCTTTCCCTGGCAACACCGGCCAGATTCCCAATGACGTCGCGCCGGTAGCCGAGATGCTGCGTCTCAACGGCTACAGCACCGCGGCCTTCGGCAAGTGGCACGAAACGGCCGCCTGGGAGGCGAGCATCTCGGGCCCGCTCGACCGCTGGCCGACCCGTCAGGGGTTCGACAAGTTCTACGGCTTTCTCGGCGGCGAGACCAACCAATGGGCACCCTTCATCTATGACGGAACGCACCCGGTCGAATTGCCGAGCGATCCGAACTACCACTTCTTAAACGACATGACCAACCAGACGGTCGCCTGGATCAAGTACCAGAAGGCGCTGACGCCGGAGAAGCCGTTCTTCGTCTATTTCGCGCCGGGCGCCACCCATGCGCCGCACCATGTGCCGAAGGACTGGATAGAGCGCTGGAAAGGAAAATTCGACATGGGCTGGGACAAACTGCGCGAGCAGATCCTGGCGCGCCAGATCGAGAAGGGCATCGTTCCCAAGGGCACCCGGCTCGCACCCAAGCCCGAGGCGATCCCGGATTGGGACACCCTGAGTGCGGATGAGAAAAAGCTGTTCGCCCGTCAGGCCGAGGTGTTCGCCGCGTTTGTCGAGATGACCGACCATGAGATCGGCCGCGTCATCGACGCCATCGAAGAGACCGGCCAGATCGACAACACGCTGATCGTCTTCGTCTACGGCGACAACGGCACCAGCGCCGAGGGTGGCCGCAACGGCATGTTCAGCGAGATGACCTACTTCAACGGCGTGCAGGAGCAGGTTGCCGACATGCTCAAGCTTATGGACAAGTGGGGTGGACCCGAGACCTACCCGCACATGGCCGCGGGCTGGGCGGTAGCGTTCGATACCCCGTACCAGTGGACCAAGCAGGTGGCATCGGACTTCGGTGGAACCAAGGTCGGCATGGCCGTCCATTGGCCCAAGGGCATCAAGGCCAAGGGTGAGCAGCGCGACCACTTCACGCATGTCATCGACGTGGCGCCGACCATCCTCGAAGCGGCCAAACTGCCCGAGCCCAAGATCGTCAATGGCGTGACACAGCGGCCGATGGACGGGGTGAGCATGGCCTACACCTTCGACAACGCCAAGGCGAAAGAGCGGCACACGACCCAGTACTTCGAAATGTTCGGCAACCGGGCCATCTACCACGACGGCTGGCTCGCGCGAACGATCCACAAGGCACCCTGGGAAGCGAAGCCGCGCCGCGCGCTGGCCGAGGACATCTGGGAACTCTACGACACGCGCACGGATTTCAGCCTGATTCACGACCTGTCGAAGAAAGAACCGAAGAAGCTGGCCGAGCTGCAGGCCCTGTTCATGAAGGAGGCCCAGAAGAACCAGGCGCTGCCGATCGACGACCGCGTGGTGGAGCGGGTCAATGCCGCGATCGCCGGCCGCCCCGACCTGATGGGGGACCGCACCACGCTGACGCTCGCCGACGGCATGACCGGCATGACCGAGAACGTCTTCATCAACATCAAGAACCGCTCGAAGACCATCACGGCCGAAGTGGAGGTGCCGGAGAACGGCGGCCATGGTGCCGTACTCGTCCAGGGCGGCCGGTTCGGCGGTTGGGCCTTGTATGTCAAGGACGGCGTGCCGGCCTACGAATACAACTTCCTCGGCTTGGAGCGATTCACCGTGGCGGCCACCGAGAAGCTCAAGCCCGGCAAGTCGACGATCCGTTTCGTTTTCGACTATGACGGCGGCGGCGTGGGCAAGGGTGGCATGGGCAAGCTGTTCGTGAATGGCAAGCAGGTGGCCGAAGGGCGTATCGGGCGCACGCAACCGGCGATCTTCTCCGCCGACGAGACCGCCGACGTGGGCATCGATCTTGCCACGCCAGTGGTCGAGGCGATCGGCGCGGAGGCGAAGTCGCGCTTCACCGGCAAGGTCAACAAGGTGACCATCGAGGTCGCACCGATGAAGCCGGCCGCAAAGGCCGAGGCAGGCGCGGCGCAGCAGCAGTTGGCAAAACGGAAGGCGCTGGCGGATTAGCCAGAACGGTTCGCCCGGACAGAACGCATGATGCGTTCCGTCCGGGCCGAACTTGAGGAGGCAGCAGGCACGTGACCGAGCAGTCAAGAGAGGCGGCAACAGCGAGTGACATCGCTGCGGGCATCCATGTCCTGGCCAAGCCGATCGGGTCGGTGTGCGACATCGCGTGCGACTACTGCTTCTATCTCGAGAAGCGCGGGCTGTACCCCGGCAACGAGCAGTTCAAGATGCCGGACGAAGTGCTCGCGAAGTACATCGAACAGTACGTCGAGTCCCAGCCGACGTCCGTCGTCGAGTTTGTCTGGCACGGCGGCGAGCCGACTCTTCTTGGGGTCGACTTCTTCCGTCGTGTGGTCGAGTTGCAGAAGCCGTTCCGTGGAAGCAAGGAGATCCGCAATACCCTGCAGACCAACGCGATCAGCCTGGACGACGCGTGGTGCGAGTTCTTCAAGGC
>JBAPWR010000057.1:0-10483 GCA_049283775.1 Thiobacillus sp. | reverse complement strand
AAGCGCAGCGGGACTCTATGGGAAGGGCGCTACCGGGCGACGGTGGTGGACAGCGAGCGCTATCTGCTGACCTTGATGCGCTACATTGAACTGAATCCGGTGAGGGCTGGCATGGTTGCCTTGCCGGAGGATTATCCGTGGTCGAGCTATCGGCGCAATGCGCTGGGTGAGCGTGGCAAGAATGCGGACTGGCTACAGCCGCATGCGGAATTTACCCGCCTTGGACGGGAAGATGCCGACAGGCGGGCAGCCTACCGGGCCTTATTCGTCGCGGCGATCGACCCGGAGGATCTGGTGGCAATCCGTGGCTGCACGCACAAGGGCTGGGCGCTGGGGAGCGAGCGGTTTAGGGCCGAGATCGAGGCACTGGTGCAGAGACAGGCGGTGTCAAAGGGAGTGGGGCGGCCGCGGAAGGAGAAGAATGGGG
The DNA here is from genome assembly GCA_049283775.1 of Thiobacillus sp. GTDB lineage: Bacteria > Pseudomonadota > Gammaproteobacteria > Burkholderiales > Thiobacillaceae > Thiobacillus. Next base: position 10,056 of record JBAPWR010000057.1, on the reverse strand, counting down.
GAAATCGTGTCTGACCCCATTTCTCTTCTCTAAGTATCGACGACCCGCCGAATCACCTCTGCCGCAAATCCCCGGCTCTGCAAAAATCGCATCTGCCTCGCCTTCTCGGCCAGGTCTGCAGGCGCCGAGCCGAACTTCTTCTGCCAAACCGCCTGCGCCCGCTCGAGTTCGCTGTCGCGGTTGTCGCTCAACACGGCTTCGATGATGTTGTCCGCTATCCCGCGCTGGCGCAGGTCGAAGGCGAGCTTGACCGCGCCAGCGCGGGCGCGGTGGTCGGCGACGTAGCTTTCGGCGAAGCGGCGATCAGACAGCCATCGCTTTTCCTCGAACTCGTCGAGCAGCGGCTGGATGTCGCACGCATCAAAACCCGCCAGCCCCAGTTTGCGCCCGAGTTCGGCGCGGCTGTGCTCGCGCCGCGCCAGCAGGCGCATGGCACGCTCACGCAACTCGTCGGGCTCAGGCTTCGACTTCATCCTCGACCAGCACGGTCGGGTTGCTGACGCCGACCGCGGCGCGGATCTTCGCCTCGATCTCGTGGGCGATCTCGGGGTGCTCCTTCAGGTATTCGCGCGCGTTGTCCTTGCCCTGGCCGATCTTTTCGCCGTTGTAGGCGTACCAGGCTCCGGACTTGTCGACGAACTTGTGATTGACGCCGAGTTCGATGATCTCGCCTTCGCGCGAAATGCCCTGGCCGTAGAGGATGTCGAAATAGGCTTCCTTGAACGGCGGTGAAACCTTGTTCTTGACGACCTTGACCTTGGTTTCGTTGCCGATGATCTCGTCGCCCTTCTTGATCGAGCCGGTGCGGCGGATGTCGAGGCGCACGCTGGCGTAGAACTTGAGCGCGTTGCCGCCGGTGGTGGTTTCGGGGTTGCCGAACATGACGCCGATCTTCATACGGATCTGGTTGATGAAGATGACCAGGGTGTTGGTGCGCTTGATGTTGGCGGTGAGCTTGCGCAAGGCCTGGCTCATCAGTCTGGCCTGCAGGCCCATGTGCGAGTCGCCCATTTCGCCTTCGATCTCGGCCTTGGGCGTCAACGCGGCGACGGAGTCGATCACGACCACGTCGACCGAACCGGAGCGCACCAGCATGTCGGCGATTTCCAGTGCCTGTTCGCCGGTGTCGGGCTGCGAAACCAGCAGGTTGTCGACGTCGACGCCGAGTTTGCCGGCATAGTTGGGGTCGAGCGCGTGTTCGGCGTCGATGAAGGCCGCGGTGCCGCCCAGCTTCTGCATTTCGGCGATCACCTGCAGGGTGAGCGTGGTCTTGCCGGATGATTCCGGGCCGTAGATTTCCACCACCCGGCCGCGCGGCAGGCCGCCGACGCCGAGGGCGATGTCGAGCCCCAGCGAGCCGGTCGAGACGGCCTCGATGTCGCGCGAGACATCCTGGTCGCCGAGGCGCATCACCGAGCCCTTGCCGAACTGCTTGTCGATCTGGCTCAGTGCGGCGCTGAGCGCTTTCATCTTGTCGTCTGCGGATACGGCGGTGGCCATGGTGTCATCTCCTGGTGTTCGGTTGAGGGTGGTTCGCCAGCCGTGGCTGGACCGTGGGGTGAAATTTAGGTTATACATTGCACAATGTCAATACTTTTTATCATGTCAGTAGTCTTTATCAAGTCGTGGGTTGTATTTGCCTGCTGCCTACTTAATAATTCCCGCAAACATTGACCGGGAATGCCCGGGGACGGAGCGCAGCATGGTTTCGCGGGAGAAGATGCGGCTGGATCTGAAATGGGCGACGCGCCAGCGCCTGCAGTACATCGAGATCCTGGCTTTCTATGGCGGGGTGGTGACGCGCAGCGACGTCGCCCGGGCATTCGGCATGTCGGACCCGGCTGCGACCAAGGACCTCAAGCTTTACAGCGACCTGGCGCCCGGCAACCTGCAATACAACCACGCGGTGTTCGGCTTCGTCCCGGGAGAAAGCTTCTCCCCGGCGTTCGCCGACCTCAGTCCGGCCGCCGTTCTGCCCGTGATCGCCGCCAATCTCGCAGTTTCCGGCGGGCCCTACGGCAGGGAGTTGATCTATGGCCTGTCCACCGCGTCGCTGCCGCTGCCTGCGCGCCTGCCTCCTGCGCAGGTGCTGGCGCAGATCACCCGCGCCATTCGTGGTCGCAGGAAGCTCGGCGTGAGTTACCGCTCGCTTTCAGACCGGGACAGCCAGGAGGCACGAATCATCGAACCGCATACCCTGGTCGATACCGGCCTGCGCTGGCACGTGCGCGCCTACAGCGAGGCCACCTGCGACTTTCGTGACTTCGTGCTGTCGCGTTTCGTTGCGGCCCAGTGCCTGAACGATCCGGCCGAGTCGGGCGAGCAGTACGACGACGACTGGGTGGAGACGGTGAACCTGATGCTCGCTCCGCACGCCGGTCTCGACTCGGCCAGGCGCCAGAGCCTGCTGCTCGACTATGGTGCCAGCGGCGAGGTGATCGAGATCAGCGTGAGGCGGGCGTTGCTCGGCTACATGCTGCAGCGCCTGCGGGTCGACACGACGGTCGACCATTCGATGAACCCGAGCGCCTATCAGTTGATGCTGCTCAATCGCGACGAGATCGAGCCGTTCGCGGCATGGGCGTTTCGATAGGGCGGGCCGACGGGTGAAGGGTGAACGGCGAAGGGTGAAGGGTGAAGGGGGGTGTGGCTGGTTTTGTGGGAGGGCTGCCTCGGCCCGAAACGAGCCGCTGCAAACCAATTACTGAATTCAAGCCCAGCGGCCCGCCCCAAGTCGACCTTATGCCTCGAACCGCGCGCTGCGTCGCCGCGTGACGAAATCGACCAGGTTGCGGTAGAGCGGGGCCGGCAAGAGGCTGGCGAGCAGGTGCTTGAGGTCGCCGGCTTTCCAGTCGGACTTGCGGAAAGCGCGGCGGAACAGGCGGCGGGCCGAATCGGTGTCGTTGCGCCAATGGCAGCGGTAGGCTTCGCGCAGCAGGGGCGCGTAAATCAGTTCGTTGAGGCGGGCGGGGGTGAAGCGGGCGACGAGGTCGGGGTGATGCTGGACGAAATCGCGGCGCACCGCGACGGCATCGAACACCTGCTTCCAGCGCGGGATGTGTGACCGGCCGCGCGGATAGCGCCGATAGTAAGCGAGCACTTCGGGGACCCGAACCAGGCGCGGCTGGCGCGCCAGCATGCGCAGCCACAGGTCGTAGTCCATGGCGGTCGGCGCGCGTTCGGAAAAGCCGCGCAGCTCGTCGATCAGCGGCCGGCGCACCAGCACGCTGTTGATCGGCCACGGGCAGTGGTCGAGAAAATGTCCAACCGCTTCGGCGGCGTCGAGCACCGGCGGGACTTTGGGCTGGGGGTCGGTGGCGGCGACGCCGATGTTCTGCCAGCCGCAATAGGCGATGTCGGCAGGAACGGCGTCGAGCGCCTCGTGCATCAGGCGCAGCGCGTCGGGGTGCCAAGTGTCGTCGGCATCGAGAAAGGCGATGTAGTTGCCGCGCGCGTGCGATAGCGCCAGGTTGCGCGCGGCGTAGGGACCGGTGCGATTCTGGTAGACGAGGGTGATGCGATCGGGGTTTTCAGAAGCCAGGCGCTGCAGGATATCGGACGAGCCGTCGATCGAGCCGTCGTCGACGACGATCAGTTCGACCTGGGGATAGCTTTGGCCGAGCACGCTGGCGACCGCTTCCTCTACATACGGCGCGGCGTTGTAGCAGGGCATGACGACAGAGATCAGCGTGGGGTCGAAGTTGTCCATGGCTGGATTATGAGTTGACAAAGCTGGTATTCAAAGCGCTCCGGCGTGCCCCCGGTTCGTCGCCGGCTGCCATTGGTTACAATCAGCCATCACGCTCAACCACCGGTTTCCCCATGCAAACCCTCACCGTCGACCTCGGCGATCGCTCCTATCCCATCCACATCGGCCCCGGCCTGCTCAGCCAATCCGACCTGATCCTCCCGCATCTGCTGCAGAAACGCGTGATGGTGGTGACCAACACCACGGTGGCGCCGCTGTACCTGGCGCAGTTGACGGCGATGCTGGAGTCCGCGGGGGTGAAAGTGGCCACGGTGGTGCTGCCGGACGGCGAGGCCCACAAGAACTGGGAAACGCTGAACCTGATATTCGATGCGCTGCTGACCGACCGCGCCGAGCGCAAAACCACCCTGATCGCGCTGGGTGGCGGCGTGATCGGCGACATGACCGGCTTCGCCGCGGCTTGCTACCAGCGCGGCGTGCCCTTCGTGCAGATCCCGACCACGCTGCTGTCGCAGGTCGACTCGTCGGTGGGCGGCAAGACCGGCATCAACCACCCGCTCGGCAAGAACATGATCGGCGCGTTCTACCAGCCGAAGGTGGTGCTGGCCGACACCGACACGCTGAAGACGCTGCCGGCGCGCGAACTGTCGGCGGGCCTGGCCGAGGTGATCAAGTACGGGCTGATCTGGGACGCCGAATTCCTCGCCTGGCTGGAAGACAACATGGAAAAACTGCGCGCGCTCGAGGCTGCGGCGATCGCGCATGCGATCTACCGCTCGTGCGAGATCAAGGCGCAGGTGGTGGGCGAGGACGAGCGCGAAGGCGGCATCCGCGCCATCCTCAACCTCGGCCACACCTTCGGCCACGCGATCGAGAGCGGCATGGGCTACGGCAACTGGCTGCACGGCGAGGCGGTGGCGGCGGGCATGGTGTTGGCGGCGCAGACCTCGCAGCGCATGGGCTGGATATCCGAAGCGGACGTGGCGCGTACTCGGGCCCTGATCCGCGCTGCCGGGCTGCCGGACGTGGCGCCGGACCTGGGCGTCGACACTTATCTGGAATACATGGGCCACGACAAGAAGGTCGAGGGCGGCAAGATGCGCTTCGTGCTGCTGAAAAAGCTGGGCGGGGCGGTGATCACCGGCGACGTGCCGCGGGATATGCTGACTGCCGTGCTGGCTTCGCCACGCTGAAGGGGATCAATGATGGAATCGCTCACACCACAAGGGTACTCCGATCCACTACGCGCTGAAGCGCGTGTGGAGTCGTATGCCCCGTACGCCGCCCATTCAAGCCTGAGCCGCGGTCGTATGCACGCCGAACCGGCCGCTGCGCCGCGCTCGGAATTTCAGCGCGACCGTGATCGCATCATTCATTCCACCGCGTTTCGCCGGCTGGAATACAAGACCCAGGTTTTCGTCAACCACGAGGGCGACCTGTTCCGCACCCGCCTGACCCACAGCCTGGAAGTGGCGCAGATCGGCCGCACCATCGCGCGCATCCTCGGGCTCAACGAGGACCTGGTCGAGGCGGTGGCGCTGGCGCACGATCTCGGTCACACGCCCTTCGGCCATGCCGGCCAGGACGCGCTAAACGAATGCATGCGCGAGCACGGCGGCTTCGAGCACAACCTCCAGTCGCTGCGCGTGGTCGACAAGCTGGAAGAGCGCTATGCCGAGTTCGACGGGCTCAACCTGACCTTCGAGGCGCGCGAGGGCATCCTCAAGCATTGCTCATTGAGCAATGCGGAAAAGCTCGGCGACCTGGGCGAGCGGTTTTTGCAGAAGCGCCAGCCTTCGCTCGAAGCGCAGGTGGCCAACCTCGCCGACGAGATCGCCTACAACAACCATGACGTCGACGATGGCCTGCGCTCAGGGTTGATCACGCTGGAGCAGTTGATGGAGGTGCAGATCTTCGCCCGTCATCTGGCCGAGGTCAGGGAGAAATACCCGGCACTGCAGGGCCGCCGCGAGATCACCGAGACCGTGCGCCGCATCATCAACACCCTTATCCTCGATCTGGTCGACACCACGCGCCGCAACATCGAGCGCAGCGGTGTAACAAACCTCGAAGAGGTGCGCGCGGCGCCGCCGCTGGTCGCTTTCAGTCCGGCCCTGCTCGACGAGCATCGCGAACTAAAGCGTTTCCTCAACCGCCATTTGTATCGTCACTACAAGGTCGCGCGCATGAGCGCCAAAGCCGGGCGCATCGTCGCCGACCTGTTCACCGCCTTCATCGGCGACGCCCGCCTGCTGCCGCCCGAACACCAGGCGCGCGAGTCGCTGGAGGGCGCGCGCGCGGTCGCCGACTACATCGCCGGCATGACCGACCGCTATGCCATGCGCGAACACCGGCGGATTTATGCGGTAGAGGAAATCCTCGGCTGAGGTTTCGGCGACTTCATGCCGGGATTGGGGGGTGGGAGCGGCGCTGTTATGCCCGGAGGGTGCTCGCCGCGATAAGCCCGGTGGCATATCGAAGGCCATTGCCAAAGCCGGCTCAGTAATCGCCCCGAGGGCGGGACTCCTACAAAGGCGCCACCCACCTCACCTGTGGGGGCGGCGCCCTCGCCGCGATTACGCACGTCATTGGCTCACACCGGCCTGCGTCGCTATGACGAAAAGGCTCAGCTCCCTTCTCCGTGCGGCAGCGTCCGCGCCACCACCCACGCTTCCACTTCCGTTGCACCGGCCTGCTTCAGCGTCTTTGCCAGCTCGTCGAGGCTGGTGCCAGTGGTCATGACGTCGTCGATCACGGCGATGCGCTTACCCGCGACATCACCGCTGCAGGTGAAAGCGCCGCGCACGTTGCGGCGGCGTGCGTCGTAGGCCAGCGCGACTTGCGGCGGGGTATCGCGGATGCGCTGGCAGTGCGTGGTGGCGAGCGGCAGGTCGAGATGTCTCACCAGGCAGCGGCCGATTTCACTGGCGTGATTGAAGCCGCGCTCGCGGATGCGCGACGCATGCAGCGGCATCGGGATCAGCAGGTCGGGGCGCGGCGCCGACTCGACATGACGGGCGAGCAGTTCGCCGAGCACCGGTGCGGCGGCGAGGCGGCCGTTGTATTTCAGGCGCTGGACCAGCTGGTCGACGGGAAAGCGGTAGCTGAGGGCTGAGCGGGTGCGGTCGAAGGCCGGCGGGCGTTTGAGGCAGGCGCCGCATAGCTGGCCGTCAGGAGTGGGCAAGGCGCACTGCGGGCAGTGCGGCATGCGGTGCCACGGCAGGTCATCGGTGCAGCCGCTGCAAAGGCGATCGCTGCCGGCCTTGCCACCGCACAGCAGGCAGGTGTGCGGAATATGCCGCTTCAGGAATCCGAGTGCCATCTGCAGCATGGTTGGAGCCTTGGCAAAGTCGGGACGATGTCCGGCGGCAGCGCGAACCGGGGCAGGGCCTTGTCCGCCGGTGGCCGCACAACAAATGAGCTGATGTTCAAAATCGCGTCCAGGTTAATTTGACAGCAAGCCGGCCCGAAACGGACAATCCGTCCCCATGAAAGCCAAACGCGTCATCACCGCCAGTTCATCTCGCTTCGCTGCACAGCTGTTCAACATCATTACCGTCGCGGTGCTGATGATTTCGCTGACCGCGCTGCTGCTCGGCAAGCTGCTCGCCAGCCACAAGATCGGTTTCCTGCCTTTCGTGCTGTCGCTGCCGCCGGTGATGATCTGGCTGGCGGCGTCGATCTTCGTCTACGCCAGCATCGCCCACCATCCCAATCCGCGCACCACGCATTTCAACAAGTGGGCAGGCTACCGGTTTTACGGCGTGATGGGCAGTCTGGTGGTGATCGGCCAGCCGATCTACGGCCTGCTCGGCGGTTGGCAGGGGCTGATGCTGGTGATGGGAATCGCGGTGACGATCATCGTGCCCTGGGCGGTTTACGACATCGTGCGCGCGGCGCGCGAGCCGTGGCAGGACATGACGATCGATGTGGCGGTGTACGAGTAGCGCGGAACGATGCCGCACGGGCCAGCCAAGGCTGCCTGGGCCGCTGGACGGACTTCTGTAGGCGCGCCGGCTTTATGCCCGGGGGGTGCCCGGCGCGATGCCGATCGCGATCGCGCCGAGGCGGCGCTCCTACAGCGGCTTTGTGGCGTTTAGGGCGTTACCTGAAATGAACAAGGTGAAAGTTTATGAATGAGCAAGCGACGATGGTCGAGACATCCCCCCTCTCCCCAACCCTCTCCCGCGAGGGGAGAGGGAGCGAACGTGGGCAGCGCCCGCCCAGTGCGATTCATGACATCGAGGCCTTGTTCGCGCTGCCGTTCGCCGACCTGATGTTCCGGGCACAGACGGTGCACCGCGAGCACTTCGACCCCAACAAGGTGCAACTGTCGACGCTGCTGTCGATCAAGACCGGGGGCTGTTCCGAGGACTGCGGCTATTGCCCGCAGTCGGCGCGCTACGACGCCGGCGTCGAGAACCAGGGTCTGCTGAATCTGGACGATGTGCTGACGGCCGCTCGCGCCGCCAAGGCCGCCGGCGCGTCGCGCTTCTGCATGGGCGCAGCCTGGCGCGGGCCGAAGCAGCGCGACCTCGAACCGGTGCTCGACATGGTGCGCGAAGTGAAGGCGCTGGGGCTGGAAACCTGCGCCACGCTGGGGATGCTGAAGGACGGCCAGGCCGAGCAACTGAAGGACGCCGGGCTCGACTACTACAACCACAACCTCGATACCGCGCCGGAATTCTATGGCGACATCATCACCACCCGCGACTACCAGGACCGCCTCGATACGCTCGAGCGTGTGCGCCACGCCGACCTGCACGTGTGCTGCGGCGGCATCGTCGGCATGGGCGAATCGCGTACCCAGCGGGCGGGCCTGATCGCGCAACTGGCCTCGCTCGATCCGCAGCCGGAATCGGTGCCGATCAATCTGCTGGTGCAGGTCGAGGGCACGCCGCTCGCCGGCACCGAGGCGCTCGATCCGCTGGAGTTCGTGCGAACCATCGCGGTGGCGCGCATCTGCATGCCGCAGAGCTTCGTGCGCCTGTCGGCGGGTCGCCAGCAGATGAGCGACGCGGTGCAGGCCTTGTGTTTCCTCGCTGGCGCCAATTCGATCTTCTACGGCGAGAAGCTGCTCACCACCGGCAATCCGGAATGGGAGCGCGACCAGCGTCTGTTCGACAGCCTCGGCCTGACGCCCTTGTGAGGTTCGCCGGACCATGAGTTTTGCTGCGCTGAGCCGTCTGCAGCAGGGGCTGGCTGAGCTCAAGGCCGATCACCTCGAACGGCGGCGCCGGCTGCTCGATGGTGCGCAGGGTGCGCATGTCACGATCGACGGCCAGCGCGTCATTTCCTTCTGCAGCAACGACTATCTCGGCCTCGCCGCCGATCCCGCGCTGGTCTCCGCCGCGCATGCCGCGCTCGACGTCTGCGGGGTCGGCGCCGGTGCAGCGCATTTGATCACCGGCCATCACCGCTATCACGAAGACTTCGAGCATGCGTTTGCGCGCTTTGTCGGCAAGCCGGCGGCGCTGCTGTTTTCCACAGGCTACATGGCGAACCTCGCGGTGCTGACCGCACTGCTGACCAGGAAGGGCGAAGTCTTCGCGGATAAACTCAACCATGCGTCGCTGGTCGATGCCGCGCAGTTGTCGGGAGCGACGTTCACCCGCTATCGCCACTTCGATCTCGCACAGCTGGAAGGGCAACTGGCAGCGAGCGCGGCGCGCGACAAGCTGGTCGTCTCCGATCTGGTGTTCAGCATGGACGGCGACATCGCCCCGGTCGACGCGCTGCTCGATCTCGCCGAGCGTTACGACGCCTGGCTGTATCTCGACGACGCGCACGGCTTCGGCGTGCTGGGCGATGGCTGTGGCGGAATGACCGAACGTGCCCGCGCCAGCGAGCGCGTGATCTACCTCGCCACCCTGGGCAAGGCGGCTGGTGTGTCGGGCGCGGCGGTGGCGGCGCACCCGGACGTGATCGACTGGCTGGTGCAGAAGGCGCGACCCTACATCTACACGACCGCTGCGCCGCCGCTTCTGGCTGCCTGCCTGCTGGAGAGCCTGCGCCAGATTGAAACGGGTGACGCGCGCCGTGAGCGTCTGCGTCAGCATGTCGAGGCTTTGCGCAAGGGCCTGGACGGGCTGAAGCAGGGCACGCTGATGGATTCCGACACACCGATTCAGCCGCTGCTGATTGGCAGCAACGCCGACGCAGTGCGGTTGTCGGAGGCGCTGCTGCAGCGTGGCCTGCTGGTGCCGGCGATCCGCACCCCGACGGTCCCGGCAAACACCGCGCGGCTGCGCATCACCATCTCGGCTGCGCACAGTTCGGATGATGTCGCGCAACTGGTAGAGGCGCTGCATGCCATCGCCTAAACCTGTCCTTGCGCTGGTGCACGG
>JBAPWR010000056.1:0-2858 GCA_049283775.1 Thiobacillus sp. | reverse complement strand
CATCAACACCCTGGCCGCCGGCAGCGTCAGCTCGGCCAACGCCGGCGCCAGCCTGTCTCCCGCTTCGGGCACCCTGACCGTTGCGGGCACGCCCAGCCTGGTCTTCCTGAAAACGGTGGCGGTTTATTCGGATCCAGTAAACGGCACCTCTTCCCCGAAAAACATTCCAGGTGCCGAGGTCGATTACACCTTGATGGTCACCAACACGGGTTCGGGAGCTGTGGATAGCAATACCCTCACCATCATCGACCCCATTCCGGCCAACACGGAATTGTTCGTAGGCGATCTGGGCGGCGGCTTGCCTTTTGTTTTCGTGAACAGTTCAAGCGGCCTGGCCTGCGTCGCCGGCTGCATGGATGTTTCGACTGACGGGGGAACCAACTGGATTCCAGTTCCTGGCGGCCCCTATGCGCCAGCGGTGACTCACCTGCGCTTCAGGCCTTCGGGCAGCATGAGCGGGGATGCCTCTGCCGGCCCTCCTTCGCCAAGTTTCAGTCTGCAACTCAGGGTGCGGGTCAAATAACAGCGGCTGAGCGGACTCCCGTTCAGCCGGCCTGCTCAATCAACGGTATCGGGAGGAAAGGTTTAGTTATCGGTTTTGCCCGGCCGCTCCGGTAAAATGCCGGTCAGCCTGTTATCGTTTCACCTCCCCAGATGGACTCCACCCAGACCGCCCCGGCTCAGACCGGCGCTTCACCTTTGGCGCGCGACGTCAAGAAACGCCGCACCTTCGCCATCATCTCCCACCCCGACGCCGGCAAGACCACGCTGACCGAAAAGCTGCTGCTGTTCGGTGGCGCGATCCAGATGGCCGGCACGGTCAAGGCCAAGAAGAGCGGCAAGTTCGCCACTTCCGACTGGATGGAGGTCGAGCGCGAGCGCGGCATTTCGGTGGCGAGTTCGGTGATGCAGTTCACCCATGGCGACTGCGTCTTCAACCTGCTCGACACCCCGGGCCACAAGGACTTTTCCGAAGACACCTACCGCGTGCTGACCGCGGTCGACGCCGCCATCATGGTGGTCGATGCCGCCAAGGGCGTGGAAGAGCAGACCATCAAGCTGCTGGAAGTCTGTCGCCTGCGCGACACGCCCATCATCACCTTCATCAACAAGCTCGACCGCGAGGTGCGCGAACCGCTGGAACTGCTCGACGAGATCGAGTCGATCCTGAAGATCCACTGCGCCCCGGTGACCTGGCCGATCGGCATGGGCAAGCGTTTCCAGGGCGTGTACCACCTGATCCACGACGAGATCCTGCGTTTCAGGGCCGGCGAGGAAAACGCCGACCAGCAGTTCGAGTCGCTGCAGGGTCTGGGTGACGCCGCCTTGCGCGAACGCTTCCCGCTCGAAGCCGACACCCTGCTGTCGGAAATCGAACTGGTGCGCGGCGCCGGTGCCAGCTTCCATCTCGAAGATTTCCTCAAGGGCAAGCAGACACCGGTGTTCTTCGGTTCCGGGATCAACAACTTCGGCGTGCGCGAAGTGCTGCGCGCGCTGGCCGACTGGGCGCCGCCGCCGCAGCCGCGCGAGGCGGTCGAGCGCGTGGTCGATCCGACCGAGCCGAAGTTCACCGGCTTCGTGTTCAAGATCCAGGCCAACATGGACCCGCAGCACCGCGACCGCATCGCGTTCTTCCGCGTCTGCTCGGGGCGCTACACCCCCGGCATGAAAGTGCGCCACCGCCGCACCGGCAAGGAGATGAAGATCGCCAACGCCGTGGTGTTCATGGCCAACGAGCGCACCCGCATGGAAGATGCGGTGGCGGGCGACATCATCGGCATCCACAACCACGGCCAGCTGCACATCGGCGACACCCTCACCGAAGGCGAGGCGCTGCAGTACAAGGGCATCCCCTACTTCGCCCCCGAGCTTTTCAGCCGCCCGCGCCTGCGCGATCCGCTGCGCGCCAAGCAGCTCAACAAGGGATTGCTGGAACTGGGCGAGGAAGGCGCGGTGCAGGTGTTCGAACCGTTTGCCGACAACACCCTGCTGATAGGCGCGGTCGGCCAGTTGCAGTTCGAGGTCGTCGCGCATCGCCTGAAAACCGAATACGGCGTCGACGCCAGCTTCGAGAATGCCGGCATCCATACCGCGCGCTGGGTCACCTGCCCCGACCCCGTTCACCTCGCCGAATTCACCCGCGCCAATTCACTGCGCCTGGCGAAGGATGTCGACGGCAACCTGGTGTATCTGGCCGACACCCGCGTCAATCTATCGCTGGCGCAGGAACGCTGGCCCAAGGTCGCGTTCCACGACACGCGCGAGCACGGGCAGGTGATGGCTTAGGCTCCTTCCCGGCAGATCGCCCTGGCTATATGGGATGGCCTGCGCAGAGCGAGATTCGTTGAAATCCTCTGCCCGGCCGCCCCGCCCCATCAAGCCGCGCAGGCATGGCCAATGGCGAAGCTTGGGCGCGGTCCTGAAGCATCGCGCTCGTGCAGCCAGCGGCGGCTGCTTGCAGTTCAATCCTTTCTAATGATCAGCGGCCCCTTGACCGCTTCCATGACGTAGGACGCGGGCAGGTCGTTTTCCAGCAGCGTGGCCATGGCGCGCAGGTATTTGCGGATATGGAGAAAGAACTTCTTGTAGCCCGCGCACAGGTAATGCAGTCCCGGCTCGCCGTCGGGCGTGACTGCGAAACGGTGTTTCGGGCATCCGCCCCAGCACGCCTCCTTGACCTCGCATTCGCGGCAATAGCGCGGCAGCGTCTCTTCCTTGTGCGGCCCGAAGCCGGAGGCCACCGAGCGCTCGACCATTTCACCGAGATTACCGGTTGAATTAGTGCGTCCAGTCAGTTCTGCCGGGCGGCGCCGAGCACCTCGCCAGGCGCCTCGTTTCATCTCGCCAGCCTGCTGCGG
>JBAPWR010000055.1:0-3083 GCA_049283775.1 Thiobacillus sp. | reverse complement strand
ACTATTTCCAGTTCACCTCGCTCATCAACCGTCACTACACGCCCGAGCGCAAGATTGAACTGATCGAGCGCTTATGGTCGATCGCCTACGCCGACGCGACCCTGCATCCCTACGAGGAGCACCTCGTGCGCAAGATCGCCGACCTGCTGTACGTCGCGCACAACGACTTCATCGCGGCGAAATTGCGCGCTCGGCCCTGAAATCCTGACAACCTCCTCGGGCCGACCAAGGGTGGACGTCGGCCCGCTCGCGCTCAGCGGCAGAAGCCGCGTCCTGCCGCCGTCAGTTCAGTCGTCGCAGAGGATTTCCACGCGCCGGATGGCGGCTTGGATCTGCGCGTCGGTTTCGGCCTCGAGCAGCCGTTCCTTGGCTGCCAGACAGCGTTCCGCCGCCGCCGAGAGCTGGTTCTGGATATCGGTATCGACCGCGTTCACTGCCACTGCCTCACACAGCGCTTCGGAGACTCGCCGAACGTTCGCCGTACCGCTGCCCGCCTGCTCGACGTTTACGCAGTCTCCGACCCTGATCTCGGTCTGGTCGGTGACTACCTGGATTCGCGTACCCGGAGAGGTCTCGACGGTGAACCGCATGCCATTGCGGCTACCCTGTGCCGACGACGCGATGGCGCCGCCCGCCGTGGCGCCCAGGATCGTGTTGCGTGCCCTGCGCGACGAACTCTGATTGCTGGAGGTGGCTGCGTAGCCCAGGATGCCGCCGACGGCAACGCCACGGCCGGCCTCCGATTGCAGGTTGACCGCTTGTGCAGCCACGACACGGCCGGTTTGAATGGTCATCGACTGCCCGGCACGCTGTGCATGAGCGGTGGAGGCGACCAGCAGCAGGGCCAGGATTGCAGCCCCCCGGACCGCGGTCGATTCGAGATTCGTTCGTTTCATTTGCAGCTTCCTCCATGACTAGTGGTTTTCCATTGTCCAAGAGCCTCCCCGCGGTGACGCGAGGTGAGCATCATGAACACAACGAAAGCACTCGCCGCCGCGGCGAGATGCTTGAGCGTATGCCCGCTAAAAGTATAGCCAAGAAGACTGAAGACCTGCGCATCGAAAAATTCCATTATTTTGGACAACGCGTACCAGGCGAATATCAACAGGAGATAGCGGTTCGCGACATAGCGGTGCCGCGGGGAGAGCCACGCGACGAGCGGGAAGAGGATGAGCGGGTAGAACTGGACAAACCCGTAGAAGCGCAGGTCACCCCGCCCGAGCCGTTCGGTGACATGCCAGTACAGCAGGCTCGCGAGACCGAGAAGCACCAGCACCAGCAGCAGCCAGCCGTTTCCCGCGCGCGCGTGAATCCGGTCGGCGACGACCGCGGCCGCAAGCGCCATGAAAGCGATCGACATGGGCAAGCGGTCCCAGAGCAGGCGCTCCGTCGATGGCGCCAGGTGGTACCAGGCCGACCCCAGACTCACCAGGGCGACGCCGGCGAAGAAGGCGAGATAGGGACGCGCGTCGGCAGCCCGCACGAACAGCACGTGCCTGCGCGCTCCCGCTACGGCGATCAGGCCAAGCATGCCGGCCAGCGCGAAACCGGCATTCGACACCACATCATTGAAGTTGGGGATACCGAAGAAAGTGCGCGTGTCGGCGAATAGATGGTAGGCAGGATCCTGCGGGATCGGGTCGAGGAACAGCAGGCCGGCCAGCCCCGCCAGCAATAGCGCGAGCAGGATCCCGACGCGCTGGCCAAAAGAAAACTTGCTTTGAGTCCGCATGATTGGCTTGTCGCAGAGCGGGCGGATAGAGTCGGAGGCTGCCTCGATCATGAGGGCTGATGCGATCCCCGGCTCGACCCGATCGGCCTGAGTCTGTCCGGGGCATCTCCACGGCCGGTCCCTACTCTCCCGCCTCACTGGCCGTCAGCACCCGTTCGCCGTCGGCCCGGTGCACGTCCAGCATTCCACGCACGATCGTCCAGGTCGTGGCGCTCTGCAGCGCCCGCAGGAACTCCTGTTCCTGGGCCATGACGTCCTCTTCACAGGCCATGCGCGTGGTCGCCAGCGGTTGGATAGTCAGCGCGTTGCCTTTCGCCTTGAACGAACCGTGAAAGCGATTGCAGCCGCTGCTGCCGGAAACCATCCCGTCACTGAACATCAGGGTGATCCGGGTGCCGAGCTTGGGGCCGACCACCGCCTGCCGCCCGTTGTTATAGCCGGTCACTTCCCATTTCACCCCCTCGATCCGCGGCGGCGCCGCACGCTCGAAACGCAGCGCGTCGCCGCCGCTTTGCGGCGTCAGGGTCAGCTCGTTTCCGACGACGGCCATGCGCAAGTCCCCCGCAAGCGATTTCAGGAAAAGGTTCTCGATCGACATCGCCGGCTCGGCGCAGGCCATCATCGTGGCCCCCAGCGAGCCGAACTCGAGCTTCTCGCCTTTCTGCGCATACGACCCGAAGAACTGGTTGCAGCCGGAGAAGCCGTGCACGCGACCGGCTTCGAAATTGACCGTGATCGCATTCCGCCCTCCCCCGTCCGGCAGGCTCGCCCCCGGCAGAGTGGTCAGGCGCCAGCTCGTGTTCTCCAGGCTCGCGGCAGCGATCGGCGCCTCGGCCAGGCGACAGCAGCCGGCACGATGCGTCCCGTCCGGCAGCGAGACGCTGACCGAATAAGGGTGCGCGGTGTCCGACATGCCGTCGCTGCACGGGCCCTCGCGCAGGAAGGCGACCAGTTCCCCGCCGTTCGGGACCGTCGCCCGACCGCGCCAGACCGTTTCCTTGCGCGGCGCGAGCGTGCTCGCGGCGCCGACGTAGTCTTCTGCGGCGGGACAATCCGGCGTGGAGAAGCTCGCCTTGCCCGGTTGGGTGAGATCGAGGCGCCAGAACGGCTCGGTCCCGAAGCAGATCAGCGGCGGCTCCTGAGTCATGGACGCGGTGGCCGGCGCAGCCAGGACGATGAACGCCAGTGAGCAAAGGATTCGTTTCATATCGATATCACCTCATGTCAAAAGGGGGACCGGCGATCGGGTCGACCGAGTCTCCACACATTAAAAACGGCTCGCGGCAAACCCCGCTCGTCAGCACGGAAGCCGCTGCCGTGAAAATTACCCACTGCCGTCCCCATCGTGAGG
>JBAPWR010000054.1:0-5781 GCA_049283775.1 Thiobacillus sp. | reverse complement strand
GTCCTCGTCGGTGGTGCCGGGGTGCGCCGCGATGAAGTAGGGGATCAGGTACTGCTTCTTGCCGACCGCTTTCGACGCCGCCTCGAACATTTCCTTGAAGCGGTCGTAGGCACCCATGCCGGGCTTCATCATCTTCGACAGCGGACCGGCTTCGGTGTGCTCGGGCGCGATCTTCAGATAGCCGCCGACGTGGTGCTGCACCAGTTCCTTGACGTACTCGGGCGAGCGCACCGCGAGGTCGTATCTGAGGCCAGAACTGATGAGGATCTTCTTGATCCCCGGCAGCTGGCGCGCGCGGCGGTACATGTGGATCAGCGGTGTATGGTCGGTGTTGAGGTTGTCGCAGATGTCGGGGAACACGCAGGAAAGGCGGCGGCAGGCGCTCTCGATCTTCTTCGATTTGCAGGCCATGCGGTACATGTTGGCCGTCGGCCCGCCGAGGTCGGAGATGACGCCGGTGAAACCCGGGGTCTTGTCGCGGATCGCCTCGATCTCGCGGATCACCGAATCCTCGGAGCGGCTCTGGATGATGCGACCCTCGTGCTCGGTGATCGAGCAGAAGGTGCAGCCACCGAAGCAGCCGCGCATGATGTTGACCGAGAAGCGGATCATCTCCCACGCGGGGATTTTGGCGTCGCCGTAGCTGGGATGCGGCGCGCGCGCGTAGGGCAGGTCGTAGACCGCGTCCATCTCCGGCGTGGTCAGCGGGATCGGCGGCGGGTTGAGCCAGACATCGCGTTCGCCGTGCGCCTGACGCATTGCACGGGCGTTGCCCGGATTGGATTCGAGGTGGAACACGCGCGAGGCGTGGGCGTACAGCGCGGGGTTGTTC
This sequence comes from Thiobacillus sp., assembly GCA_049283775.1. Taxonomy (GTDB): domain Bacteria; phylum Pseudomonadota; class Gammaproteobacteria; order Burkholderiales; family Thiobacillaceae; genus Thiobacillus. The sequence continues at coordinate 4,949 of JBAPWR010000054.1, read as the reverse complement.
TTCACCTGGTCGTAGTCGGGCAGGCGGATCACGGTGCGTGCGCGCAGTTCCTGCCTGGTGGCGAGCCGCTCGGCCTTGGGGACGATGCGTACCGGTGCCGTTTTGATTGAAGCGTCGCTCTCGGGCGTCTGCGCGGTGGGGCCGTCCGGCGTCATGGCGTAGGGGTCGACGTGGGCGTCGATGGCGCCGGGGGTGTCGAGTTCAGTCGACATCACTTCGATCCAGTTGCTAATCGGGTTGGGCTCAGCATTTGCCCCCTCGCCCTCGAAGGGAGAGGGTTGGGGATAACCAGCGACTTGCCCGCTTGCGGGCTTAGTCGAATGGCTAATAGCCTCATCAGAGGGCGGCAGCCAGTCATGCGCCACCATGAAGCCGGTGCCGCGCACGTCGCGGATGTCGCCGATCTTCTCGCCCTTGGCGAGGCGATGGGAGACCTCCAGCAGTGCGCGCTCGGCATTGCCGAAGATCAGGAGGTCGGCCTTGGAGTCCGGCAGCACCGAGCGGCGCACGGTGTCGGACCAGTAGTCGTAATGCGCGATGCGGCGCAGCGATGCCTCGATCGAACCGATGATGATCGGCGTGCCAGGATAGGCTTCGCGGCAGCGCTGGGCGTAGACAGTGACGGCGCGGTCGGGACGCTTGTTGGGCTCGGCGTTGGGGGTGTAGGCGTCGTCGGAGCGGATCTTGCGGTCGGAGGTGTAGCGGTTGACCATCGAATCCATGTTGCCGGCGGTGACACCGAAATACAGCGTCGGCTGGCCGAGGGAACGGAAGGCATCGGCCGAATGCCAGTCGGGTTGGCTGATGATGCCGACGCGGTAGCCTTGCGCTTCCAGCAGTCGCCCAACCAGCGCCATGCCGAAGCTGGGGTGGTCGATGTAGGCATCCCCCGTCACCAGAATGATGTCGCACGCATCCCAGCCGAGCGCGGCCATCTCGGCGCGCGACATCGGCAGGAAGGGCGCCGTGCCGAAGCGCGCCGCCCAGTGCTTGCGGTGGGAAAACAGCGGGTGCGTCATGGCTGAATTTTACCCGTGAAGCCTGTGCAAGGGCTCCGGACACGGACCTGCCTAAATAATTTGCTCCGATGCGCCGTTAACTGCAGTGTTCCAGAACATTGCCATATCTATCGGTGGATCGAACCATGTCGGCTGTCAGGGAAGTATTCGAGAATGACCAGCGCCTGCAAATGCGCTTCAAGGTATTACAGGCTGCACGGCTGAAGACCGCGGAGGGGCAGGAGCTTGCCTGCGAGATCCGCGACTTCTGCCTGGGCGGGATGTTCCTCAAGTTCCACGGGCTGCAGGACGAGGCCGGGATTCTGCTTCAGCTGCAGGAGAATGCGCGGGTCGAGGTGAGTTTTACCGCGCCACCCTCGATCAGCAAAGCGACTTTCAACGTCAAGGCGCGCATTGCCCGGCGCAGCCAGGATGGTGTCGGCGTGGCGTTCATCGGCACTCCGATCGATGCCACCCGTACGCTCAACAAGATCGCGGCGTCCATGCGTACCCAGCGCTTCGTCAGCAAACGCTATCAGGGCATGGACGCGAGCGCGCTGCAGGAAAGCAGCCAGAACCTGCTCAGCCATGCCTTGCAAGACGCGGTCAACGAATTCTATGGATTGATCGAGGAGAAATTATCGGCGACGTCGGCGCAGTCGACCAACTTTGCCGAGCGCAACGAAATAATGGGTGCTTTCGACCAGATTCGCCTGCACGAATCGAAAGTCCACCAAGGGGTGCAGCAGTATGTGATGGACAAGCTGGAACAGGCGTTCAGGCGGAAAGGCAAACCCGAGCCGGCAAAGAGCGAGAAGCCCGGTCTGTCCATCGTCCAGACCGAGGAGTTCGAGGATTGGCTGAATCTCACGGCCGAGATCAACAAGCTCGAATCCCGTTTCAGCGAGGAATTGCTCGCGCTTCAGCCGCGCCTGGAGAAGCTTTACGGACGCGCTGTCGACCGCAGTACCAACCCTTACGCGCCGGCGGTGATCGAGCAGGGAGTCAAGGCGGCGTTCGAGGGGCTGCCCTTGTCTCTGAAGGTCAGGCAGGTTGTTTACGGCGCGATGCGCGAAGCGCTGATGAATCCCCTCGAGGAGTTATACAAGCAGCTGGAGACCATCCTGCCGGAAGCGGACAACCAGCCGCCGCAGGCTGGTTTGCAGACGAAGGATGCCTGGTCCGAGATGGCCGGCACGCAGATGGAGGAGGACATCAACCCGGAGGCGGCAATGTTCGCGGGCGGCCAGCCGGCGGGCTCCGAGCCTGCGGGTGCGAATGCCGGGGTCGAGGCTGGCTCCCGTTCCCCGACCGTGGGAGGGGTGGCGGGCGCCTTGATGAACCTGTTTCGCCGTGCACAGCAACCCAGCCAGCCAAGCGCTTCAACTGCAGTCCAGAACGGAGCGTCCGCTGCGGCAGGCGAAGCGCAGGGAGCCGTGGCCGCAACCAATGGGGGAATGCCGCATGCCGGTCATTTCGGTCAGCGGTTTGCTGCCTCCTCGCGGCGAGTGTTGGGCGATCTGCTTGCCAGCGGCCGGATCCAGCCGGGCCAGCAGGAGGTGGCCGAGGGATCGGCTGAGGTATTCGGTGTCCTCGCGGAAACGATCGAGTCCGAGAAGGCCCTGCCGAGCGCCGTCAAACACTACGTCAAGCAGCTCGAGGAACCCCTGCTCAAGCTGGCGGTTCTCGATTCCGGGTTTTTGAATTCACCGCAACATCCTGCCCATCGCGTGCTGAATGCGGTCGATCGCCTTGCCATGGTGTCGAGCGACGATGGCAAGATCGAAGACCGCAAGATGCTGCAGATCATCCAGCGCTGGACCGAACGCATCAAGAACGAAGCGGACAAGAATCCGGGGATTTATGAAGAGGCGCGCTGTCAGCTGGAGAAGGTATTGTTGCCGCTGATGCGCATGCGCAGCATCCACATCGCACGGCTGCAGGCCGGACTCGAAGGCTGGCAGAAGACCGGGCAGGCCAATCGCGCGATCACGCAGGAAATCGAGCGGCGCATCGCGGGTCGGGAGGTCGCGGACGTGGTCCTGGAATTCTTCAATCCGGGCTGGCGTAACTACCTCATCCGGGTGATGCTGCGTCATGGTGCAGGCAGCGCTGAAGAAGCGGAAGCCTGGCAGGCAGTGGACAAGCTGTTGCAGTGGATGGACCGCAATGTCTCCGAGCGACCGCCTTTCAGGGAGGTACAGCGGCTGCTGTCGTATATCGATGCGCGGCTGTCCCTGGTCAGCGCAGGAAAGGATGTCCAGGAGAGCATCCTCGATCGTCTGGCCGAGGGCTTGTTCCATCCGGAAAAGTGCAACTACAAGCAGCTGACAGGGGCCAATGTCGCGGTCAGGCAGCAGGAAGAGGAACAGACGCTCAGCGAGGAGGACGCGGTTCTGCTGGGGCAGTATCGGGTCGGTGACTGGCTCAACTTCGCCAATGCCTTGACTCCGCTGAATTTGATCTGGATCGGTGACGATCCGCACGTCTACGTGTTTTCCAACTACAAGGGCAAGCGCAAGCTCGAACTCAAGCGCCAGGAATTTCTACAGCTGTTGAAGTCGGGTGAGGCTCGGGCTACCGACAATCTGGATTTGCCGCTGATGGACCGTTCGTTCAGTTCGATGATCGAGCACATGCACCGCAATCTCCTGAAGCAGGCCATCAACGATCCCGAGACCGGACTGATGCGCCGCACCGAATTCATGCGCCGGGTAAAACGGGCGTGGCTGCATGTCGATGGCGAGAACAACGGCTGCGTATTGGGGGTCATCGACATCGAAGATCTGCGCATGGTGCAAATGCGCATTTCCGCGGAGGGATACCGCAAACTGATTCTTGCGCTGGCCGGACACCTCGACCAGAAGATCGATTCCGGTGGCTTCATTGCACGTACCGGTGAACGCGCCTTCGCGTTCATGCGGCCGTGCCAGGGTCAGGAGAAGGCGATGGAGATGGCCGAAGGCCTGATCACCCGAATCAACCAGTTCGGCTTTGAGTGGGAAGGCGAGACGTTCACCCTGACGGCCAATGCGGGCCTGGCATGGGCCAGTGCCTTCGTCGAGCCGGAAGAACTGTACAACAAGGCCGATAGCGCATGCTTATCGGCCAAGCACGAGGGGCACAATCAACTGGTTCTCTATCGCGAGGAAGACGAGGAACACAAGGGGCATGCGGGCCTGGTGTACTGGGCGGGTCGCTTCAACAGCATTCTCAGCGGCGGCCGACTGTTCCTGCGCTGCCAGCCGATCGTGCCGCTGGCAGAGGAATCCGCTCAGCCGGCGCACTACGAGATCCTGCTGGGAGCCAGAGACGACGAGAACGAGCCTATTCAGATCGGGGATTTCGTCGCCGCGATCGAGCGCCTCAAGCGCATAACCGAGCTTGATCAGTGGGTGGTGCGCGAAGTGTTCGAATGGATCCGCAGCCACCCCAGCGAGTTCGAACAGGTCGGTGCGTTCTCGATCAACCTGTCCGGGCAGTCGGTCAACAGCAAGTCGTTCTTCAGCTTCATGGAAGAAGAACTCGGACGCGGGGACATTCCCGGGCAGAAGCTGATCTTCGAGATTACAGAGAGCGCCGCGATCGACAGCTTCGTCAATGCCGAGGAGTTCATCAAGAAACTTCGCCGGTATGGATGCCGCTTCTCGCTGGACGATTTCGGCGTGGGCTTTTCTTCCTTCACCTACCTGAAAAACCTCAAGGTGGATTACCTGAAGATCGACGGTTCGTTCATCCGCGACATGCAGCGCAACGACGTTGATGTCGCGCTGGTCTCATCGATGCATGAAACCAGCCGGTTCCTCGGTATCAAGACGATCGCGGAATCGGTCGAGAACCAGGAAACCCTGGAGCAGTTGAAGAAGATCGGAATCAATTACGTGCAGGGCTACCATACCGGCAAGCCCATGCCTATCGAGCGGATCGCAGCATAAGCCGGGTGGACGTGCG
>JBAPWR010000053.1:0-7652 GCA_049283775.1 Thiobacillus sp. | reverse complement strand
AACATTCTCTGAATTCGATCCTGCTGAATACCTGACCAGCCCGGAAGCTATCGCCGAGTTTGTCACCGATGCACTGGAAACTGGGGATGCCGCCTACATCGCCAAGGCCATGGGCGTCGCTGCGCGGGCCAAAGGGATGACGGAGTTGGCTAGGGAAACCGGACTTTCTCGTGAACAGCTCTATCGATCCTTCAGTGAGAATGGCAATCCCACCCTCAAAACCATGCTGGCTGTCATGAAGGCATTAGGGGTCGATATGGCCGCTCGGCCCCATGTTTCTGCTCAATGATCGGTTGGTGTTTTTGTAGCGCCCGCAAGGAGCAGGGTGTGATTGTAGAACTGCTAAAGCGGCAACAACCACTCACGATGAGTTGCTGCTCAAAGAGCTGAACTTTCGGCAAAGCGCCGACAGCCAGGCTCGCCCGCCTTTATGCCTGGGGGTGCTCGGGACGAATGCTGAGTTGGCTGTGGTGATGTCGTCGATATGCCGGGGTGCGCAATCGGGGCGAGGCGCCCCTCCCACATTCAGTACCTCTTCCACAATCAAGCCCGGGTTGGCCGAGGGCACTGCTTCAATCGGCGAACGGATTCTTGATGTTTTCGCGAACCACGGGCAGGGGCGGGGGAGCGGATTCCACGAGAGCGGTCTTGGTGACGGGCTTGTGTTCCGGCACAGACTCGCCGCGGTGGAAGAACACCCCGGCCATCAGTGCGAAGTAGATGGCGTTGGCCGGGATGTGCCAGTTGTAGTCGGTGAGTCCGTGCAGCGCCATCATCAGCAGGCCGATGCCGGCGCCGGCCTGCATGAAGCTCAGGGTTCCCCAGCGCGGCAGGCGCAGCAGCCGTGGCCAGGCGCGCAGGTAGACGACGAGGAACAGCAGGATCACCACTGCGGCGATCAGTCCGCCTTCGAACAGATACTCGATGTAGTCGTTGTGGGCGTGGTTGACGAACAGGCCGATCTCGTCGGGCTGGAAGCGGCGGTAGACCTCGGGGAAGGTGCCGAGTCCGCTACCGAACGGAAAGAACAGCCGTATCGCGGCCAGGCTGCTGGCGAAGATCGACCAGCGCGCATCCTCCAGGCTGCCTTCGACGGAAAAGCGCTCCAACACCGGCGCCAGGCCGACTTCCAGCGCCAGCGCCAGGCCGAGGACGCTGAACAGCACGACCAGCTTGCTCGAGCGCCGGCCGCCGATGTGGAATCCGTAGATGATTGCCGAGAGGAAGATCCCCAGCATCGCCAGCGTGATGCCCGAGCGCGAGCGACTGAAAATGGTGCCGAGCAGGATGGCGATGCAGATCGCGCTGAAGATCAGGGTCTGGTTGATGCGCGAGGGGTGTGAAAGCGTATCGGCCAGCCGGCGAAACCATCCCCTGCTGCGGTAGCGCAGGTTCTCCTGCGCGCGCCCGATGCGCGAAGCCAGCAGGCCGAGGGCGAGCGGCAGCGCCATCGCCAGCATCCCCGCCAGATGGTTGCGGTTGACGTAGGTGCCGACTCCGGTGCCGATGTCGGTGAGGCTGGTACGGAAGGTCGTGCTGGCGCCGCCGCCGAACTGCACCAGGGCGAGGATCGCCTGCAGCGTGGCCATGGCGATGAACACATAGACGAGCGTGCGCAGCGCGCTTTCACGCAGGCTGACCGCGACCAGGAATACCGCCAGCGGCGGCAGCAGCGCCAGCCAGGCTGCCTCGGTCGCCTGCGGCAACAGCGACAACGGGCGCATGCCCGCTTCGCCGGAAATGCCGAACGCCGCCAGCGCCTCGGCATAGATTTCCCGTCCCGGCAGCGATTGCCATATCGAGAAGGGAATCGGCAGCAACTGCAACAGCGGCAGGACGAGCAGCAGGCCGAGGCCGAGCAGCATGCCGCCCGAGAGGCGGCGCACGAAAAGCGGGCGCATCAGCGGATAGGCCAGCAGCAGCACGGCAGCCAGTTCGAGGGTCAACAGCGGAAGGGGACGATTGCCGCCCTTGATCAGGGGGGCGAACAGCAGAACTGCTGCGAGAAGAAAGAAGGCGCTGGTTTCGAATCCGTCCCGTGTGCGAACGGGACGGCTTTCAGACTTCATGCTTCATGCGGGGTGTGCGGGTAAAGAACTTATTCGCCGCTGATCGGCTTGTCGTCGTCGCTGCCGACTGCAGCGATCAGGGCGACCACGCCGGCACCTGCCAGCACAGGCCCTGCCCAACTGGACGCGCCCGCGCCAGCCGCACCGGCGGTGAAGGGTGCCGGGGGATTGACCGCGACGATCGGGGCCTTGCAGCCCGGGTTGAGCGAGATCGACATCATGTTGTTGGCTTTGAGCTGGGCGCGGCAGCCGTCTTTGAACACGATCTCGGCCGTGGAGTCTTTCAGGGTGATAACGCTGTCGCCTTCGTTCAGCGGCACGGAACCCTTCTGGGTGGTGTAGCCGGTGCCCTTGTTGACCATCACCGTGCCTTCGAGCTTCTCGAGAGTGGCGACCGGTCCCGCCTTGTCCTGTGCCAAGGCCATGCCGCTGGCGGCGAGGATAACCAGGGTGGAGAGGGTAGTGACGATTGAACGCATAAAGTTGCTGCTCCTAGTCTTCAGTTGTTTCGCGCCGGCATCGGCGCCCTTCGCAATCAACGGCGCAAATCCATGCCGACTGAACAGGATTGGGCCGAAGAATATCACAGCAAAGCCACGGCCCATGCGGTTCTGTTGGCCATAAGCCACATTCGGGGCGGGTCTTCAGCAAATCGCTTCCTGGTGGGGCAACACTGCATCTGTCGGCCCTGGTTGTCGTGGGAGGGGCGCCTCGCCCCGATTACGCACTTCAGCATGGCGACGACATCGCCAGAGCCAACTCAGTAATCGCCCCGAGGCGGGGCTCCCACGAAACCACGCCACCGCCTTATCCGGGCTTGCATCAAAACATAGAATCTCCCAAAACAAATTCTCAAATCACTACCGGCTGTCCAGGCTGGTCTGGCGCACCTGCTCGATCGTCAGGTTGTCGAACCAGATGGTGCCGCTGGCATCGAAGTCGAGGCGGATCGTGCCGGCGAGTTCGAGGCGCAGGGTCTGCACCGGGCAGCCTTCTGCGGGGATGCTGAATTCGGTACGGAAGCGGGTCCACTGTTCGCTGCCGCGGAAGCGGTCGGTGACTGCGATGGGCTCCCTGCTGCCCAGGCAGTACAGCGCCCACTGCATGCCCTGTTGCGCCTGCAGGTTGTCCGGCCGCACGCGTCCCTGCAGCAGATACTTTCCGGGGGGCAGCATCAGGTACTGATAGAGGTTCTGGAACTGCGCGCGCAGGCCGCGGAAAGTGACGCGCAGCGCGCGCTCGCCGGAGGTGTCGTAGGTGGCCGCGGTATCCAGCGAGACGGCCGGGTGCCGGTGATAGATCCAGTCGAAGCCGATGTTGGAGATCGGCGCCTCGAAGCTGCCGTTGTACAGGGAGCCCAGCTTGCCGATCTGCTCCTTGCTCAGGCTGTTGAGCCAGACGAACCAGGCCTCGATCCATGCACCCTCCCGCTGCAGCCGGGTGAGGTAGGCGCGCAGCATGTCCGGCGTCGGCGCGTTCGGCCCGTCCTGCTGCAGGTTGAACAGCACGCGCACGGTGTCGGCATTGGGGGCCTTGTTCGCAGCATGGATGAAGAAGGCGGGCCACCACGGCAGCGGCTGCTCCAGCAGGGGAGCGAAGGCCGCGTGATTGGCCGGGTCGTCGACCAGCTGAAGCAGTTCCGGGAACACCGTGGCGCGCAGGCCGGGGCGGTGGCGCAGGACCGTGTTCCAGTGCGCCAGCGCGCGCTCGAGATTGCCCTGGCGCATCCACCAGGCGGCGACTTCCATCTGCACGTCGCTGCGCTGCGGCGACAGGCGCGCGGCAATTTCCATCGTCTGGCGCGCGCGTTGGTTTTCGCCGCGGGCTTCCAGCAGGCGCCCCAGCGCTGCATAGGAGCGGCCTTCGGTCGGATTGGCCTCGATCGCCACCTGCAGGTGGGCGAGCGCGGCATCGGGATTTTTCAGCTCGCGCAGGCCAGACTTGAGGCGGGCATCGGCGTGGTCGGCGAACCAGCCCAGCGCCGCCGCGGGATCGTCGAGTTCCTGCGCATGCTGCTCGGCCATGCCGAGAATGACGATGCGCCACGCCAGAAAGCTCCCCGCCAGCGCGAACAGCGCCCATTTCAACGGGGCCGGCCAGCGCGGCTTGCGGGGGTCGGCGCCGGCCATCAGGAGCGCTCTCCGGGCTGGTAGTCGAGGCCCATGATCAATGCCCGCCCGCTGCGCTGCTGCAACTCGATGCGGATGGTGCCGGTCTCGGTGCGCAGCCATTGCTCGCCCTTGCGCATCTGCGTCGCATGGTAGCGGCCCTCGCCGCGCACCCAGTCGCCCTCGCGCTTCCAGGTCATGCGATCGATCGCCAGGTGACGCAGGCTGGTCGAATTGAACAGCGATTCATGTTCGCGCCGGATCTGCGGCTTGCCGCCGGCTGGGCCGATCGCGACTTCGTCGAACAGCGCCATCAGTGCCTGGGTGTCGCCGCGCTCGTAGCAAGCCATGAAGCGCGCCAGGGTCGCATCCGCATCCGTCTGGGCCGGCCGATCGGCAACCGCAGCGGGGCGGGGCGCCGGCTCGGGATCGCGGGTTGCGGCGGCAGGTGGCAAAGCTGCGACCGGCCTGGCCGGTTCGAGGCTGGCGGCAATCTTGAGGGGGACGACCACGGCTGGGGGGCTGGGTGCCGCGGCGGCGGGCTCAGTCGGCGGCGCTGCCGGGGACTCCTCGGGTCGTGGCGGAAGCGGCTCGACTCGAAGCACTGGCGGCTCGGCAGCCGCCACAGTCATGCGCTTCTCCACAGCGATGGGCGGAAGCACGGGCGCGGCCTTGGCAGGAGCGGATTCGAGGCTTGCGGACGAGCGGGCCTGGCTTCCGGGTTCGGCGGGCGGGGGCAAATTTTCCATCGCCGCAGGCTCGGCGAGCGGGATGCTCTCGCCGACACCGGTTTCCGCCGGTTCGGACTCGCCCAGCGACGCGGTCAGCATCGGCGTCACGGCCGCCGGCTGCGGATTGCTCAGATAAACCAGGCCCACCACGCCAGCGGCGACCAGCGCGCTGCCGGCCAGCACCCATTGCGGCAGATGGCGCAGCACGAAAGGCGGCAGCCAGCCTGCCGCGGTGCGCGAGCGGGCCGGCGCATGGTGATGAACGGCGGCTCGGCGCGCGGGCAGGGCCACGCCCGGGGGCCTGGACTGCTGCAGCGACGCGTCGTAGCGGCGCCGGTCATCGGCGTCGCGCAGGGCGGTGTAGGCGAGGTTGATGCGGGTGGCGAAGGCGTCCTTCCAGTCGTCCGCGCGGTTTTCGCGGTCGGGGTGGAACACGCGCATCAGCAGGCGGTGGTGCTCCTTGACCTGTTCCAACGTGGCGTCCGGCGTCAGCCCCAGCACCTGGTAATGGCTGGCGTCGCGGCGGAACAGCACCTGCTCGATGAAGAACAGCGCCGCCGCTTTGAGTTCGTCGGCCGGTGCCAGCGCGAGCCATGCCGGGTCCGGCTCGCTGCCGCCCGCCAGCTTCAGCAGGGTGCCGACACCTGCGGGCAGCGGGGTGCGGCCGTGCAGCAGGTCGGCGTGCTGGGTCGGTGCGCGGTGAAACGCCAGCGCCAGCGCGAGCATGCCGGCCGCGTAGCTGCCACCGCCGGAAACCACGTCAGGCCTTGGCCTCGACGCTGCCGCCATACTGGTAGTAGTGGCCGCTGTAGTAGTCGTAGCTGTGGCTGCGCGCCTGCATCTTGGTCAGCACGCCGCCGAGCAGGTGGGTGCGGGTGCTGCGCAGGCGCTTGATCGCGCCGCGGGCGAAATCGCGGCGGGTGCCGCCGGCCTCGACCACCAGCACCGTCGCCTCGGCGATGCTGCCGAGCAGCGGAGCGTCGGCCAGGCCGAGCACCGGCGGACCGTCGATGACGACGTGGTCGAACTTCTCGGTCGCCAGCGATAGCAGCGACACCATCTTGGTGCTGCTGACCAGTTCGGCCGGATTCGGCGGCAGCGGCCCGGAGGTGATGGCGAACAGGCCGGGTACCTCGGTGGCCTGGGTGATCTCCACCGGCTTGGCGTCGCCGGCGAGATAGTTGGTCAGGCCGAGGCTGTTGGACAGTTCGAGCGTGCTGTGCAGCGACGCCTTGCGCAGGTCGCCGTCGATCAGCAGAACCTTCTTGCCCAGCTGCGCGATCTGCATCGCCAGGCTCAGCGCCGTGGTGCTCTTGCCTTCGCCCATCGAGGTGCTGGTCACCATCAGCACGCGCGGCATGCCCTCGGCGGTGGAGAACTGCAGCGCCGTGCGCAGCGAGCGGTAGGCCTCGGCGAAATGCGAGCGGGTGTCGAAGTTTTCCTTGTAGAGCTTGTCGTCGGAACTCACGCGGGTATGCGGAATGACGCCGAGCACCGGCAGGCCGAGCTGCTGCTCCATTTCCTCCGCCAGCTTGACGGTGTCGTCGAGGTGCTCGAACAGGAAGGCCAGGCCGATGCCGCCGAACAGACCGAGGAAGATCGCGATCATCAGGTTGCGGCGCGGGTTGGGCGAGTGCGGGCCGCCGGGAACCTCGGCCTTGTCGACCACGGAGATGTTGTTGGTGCCGACGCCGCCGGCGACGCCGACTTCCTTGAGGCGCTGCAGCAGGCCCTCGAACAGCTGGCGGTTGGTGTCGACCTCGCGCTTGAGGATGTTGTACTGGATGCTGCGATCCTGCACCCCGAGGATGTCCTGGCGGCTTTGCTGCAGCTTGGCGGTGAGCGCGGCTTCCTGCGCCTTGGCGGCCTCGTAGCGGGCCTTGAAGGAGACGCGAACATTCTCGATCTCGCGTGCGATCATGGCGTCGATCTCGGCGATCTGGCCGGCGATCTGCTCCATTTTCGGGTAGGCCGGCTTGAAGACTTTGAGGCCTTCCTGGTAGTCGGTCTCGAGCTTGGACTTGCGTTCCTTGAGGCTCTGGATGGTCTTGTTGTCCATCACCTCCGGCAGCGCCTGGATCGCGGTGCCCTGCACGCTGTTGTAGAGCGTCTCGGCGCGGATGCGGTCCTGCTGCGCCTGGGTCAGCGCGGTGGTGAAGCCCTGCAGCACCTGGGTATCGATGCTGCCGCCTTCCGCGTTGTCGCCGGCCTTGACCAGTTCTTCCTGGCGGGCGAAAGCGACCAGCGCCTTTTCCGATTCCTCGAGTTTGGCCTGCACCTGCTGCAGGCGGTCCTGCAGGAAGGTCTTGGCGTAGGACGTGGCATCCAGCCGCCGTGCCAGGTTGAGGTTGATGAATACCCGCGCCATCGAATTCGCCACCTCGGCCGCCAGCCGGGCGTCGGGACTGTCGAAGTGCAGCCGCAGCAGGCGCGAGTTGCCGACCGGCTCGACCGACAGGCCGCCCTGTACCGCGCCGACCACTGCACGGGTTTTTCTGCTGATGTCTTCGTTGCCGCTGGCGGCCTGGGCAACGCCCTTGTCCTGCTTCAGCCACGGCAGCCAGGCTTCCAGCAGCGATGGCTTCGGCGGCTGGTTGAATGCCGGGTGCTCGGTCAGGTTGAGTTCGTTGACCACCCGCTCGGCGGTGGCGCGGCTCTTCAGCACCTCCTGCTGGGTGCGCAGATATTCGCTACTGTCCCAGCTGGTCTGCGCGCCCGAAGTCACCTGCTCGTACTGGACGATC
>JBAPWR010000052.1:0-3207 GCA_049283775.1 Thiobacillus sp. | reverse complement strand
GCCGGATCGAAGCGGATGGCGTCGAGCAGACGCAGCAGGGAATCGTGGCAACCCTGAAGGTCGCCAATGGCATAGGTAGGCATATAAAATAGCCGGGCTGTTTCGAACCGGCATCTTAACAATGCCTCCCCCCGTTTTTCGTGTGATCCCGATGAAACCCCTCATCCGCCTGTTTTTCAAGACCCTGCGCGTCATTCTCGGCCCGTTCATGCTGCTCGGCGACTGGCTCACCCGCCCCAAGGGCATCGTCCGCAGCGCGGAGGAACAGCAGGCGGTCGACGCACGCACCCGCAAGCTGGCGCTCTACCACTTCCCCACCTGCCCGTTCTGCATCAAGACGCGCCGCGCGATGCGGCGGCTGTCGCTGAATATCGAGCTGCGCGACGCGCGCAACGACGAAGCCCACCGCGCCGCCCTGATCGCCGGAGGCGGCAAGCCGCAGGTGCCGTGCCTGCTGATCACCAATGACGCGGGACAGCAGACCTGGCTATACGAGTCGGACGAGATCAATGCCTGGCTGAATCGCGAATTCGGCGCTCCCTCCGCCGCATGAGTCTGCTTACGGCACTGAATCCGCCGCAGCGCGAGGCGGCTAAGTACCTCGACGGCCCCTTGCTGGTGCTGGCCGGCGCCGGCTCGGGCAAGACCCGGGTGATCACCCACAAGATCGCCTACCTGATCGGCGAGTGCGGCTACAAGCCCGGCTCGATCGCCGCCATCACCTTCACCAACAAGGCCGCGCGCGAAATGCAGGAACGCGCGTCGAAGCTGTTGCAGGGGCAGAACACCAAGGGCCTGATCGTCACCACCTTCCACTCGATGGGGCTGAGGATGCTGCGCGAGGACGCGATCCAGGCCGGCCTCAAGCCGGCATTCTCGATCCTCGATTCGGCCGACGCGGCGGGCATCGTCTCGGAAATCCTCAAGACCACCGACAAGCAGGAGATCCGCCGCGCGGCGAGCCGCATTTCGCTGTGGAAGAACGAACTGGTGTCGCCCGCCGCGGCGCTCGCCAACGCCGAAGACGACAACGCGCGCGTCTACGCGAAAATCTACGACCGCTACGACGCCACCCTGCGCGCCTACCAGGCGGTCGATTTCGACGACCTGATCCGCCTGCCTGCCGAGCTGCTGGGTACGAATGCGGAACTGCGCGAAAAGTGGCAAAACCGCCTGCGCCACATCCTCGTCGACGAATACCAGGACACCAACGCCGCGCAGTACCGCCTGCTGCAGAAGCTCACCGGGGTGCGCGCCGCGTTCACCGCGGTCGGCGACGACGACCAGGCGATCTACGGCTGGCGCGGCGCTTCCGCCGACAACCTGCGGCAATTGCGCGACGACTATCCGCACCTGCACGTGGTCAAGCTGGAGCAGAACTACCGTTCCACCGTGCGCATCCTCAAGGCCGCCAACAGCCTCATCTCGAACAATCCCAAGCTGTTCGAGAAACGCCTGTGGAGCGACCTCGGTCACGGCGACGCGCTCCAGGTGATGCCGACGCGCGACGACGAGCACGAGGCCGAGTCGGTGGTCATGCGCCTGCTGTCGCACAAGTTCCAGCACCGCACCGAGTGGCGCGACTACGCCATCCTCTACCGCGGCAACTTCCAGGCACGGGTATTCGAGCAGGCGCTGCGGAACGAGAAGGTGCCCTACCAGCTGTCCGGCGGCCAGTCCTTCTTCGACCGCGCCGAGATCAAGGATGTCATCGCCTACCTGCGCCTGATCGCCAACAGCGACGACGATCCCGCCTTCATCCGTGCCGCCACCACGCCGAAGCGCGGTATCGGCGCGGCGACCCTGGAGAAACTCGGTCAGGTCGCCGCCTCGCTGCATGTCAGCCTGTTCGAGGCGGTATTTTCCGCCGCCGCCGTGCAGTCGATCGGCGAGCGCCAGCTCTCGCCGCTCAACGAGTTCTGCAGCTTCATCAACCGCATGGCCTTCCGCGCACCGCGCGAACCGGCGGGCGAGGTGTTGAACGACCTGCTCAAGGCGATCGACTACGAGGTCTACATCTTCGACCAGGACGAGGCGCGGGCCGCGCAGAACAAGTGGAACAACGTGATGGAGTTCGTCGCCTGGTTCGCCAAGAAGGGCGAGGAGGACGGCAAGAACCTGCTCGAACTGACCCAGACCATCGCCCTGATCACCCTGCTCGAAGGACGTGAGGAATCCGAACCCGATGCGGTGCGGCTGTCGACCCTGCACGCCGCCAAGGGCCTGGAGTTCGGCCACGTGTTCCTGGTCGGGGTGGAGGAAAACATCCTGCCGCACCGCGAGGCGGTCGACGAGGGGCGACTGGAAGAGGAGCGCCGGCTGATGTATGTCGGTGTCACCCGGGCCAGAAAGTCGCTGACCCTGTCCTACTGCTCGCGCCGCAAGCGCGCCCGCGAAGCGGTCGCCTGCGAGCCGTCGCGCTTCATCGAGGAGCTCGGCGACGACGTGCGCCTGCCGGGCAGGCCCGCCGACGCCGAGACCAAGGCCAGCGGCAGCGACCGCCTGGCGGCACTCAAGGCGATGCTCGGCTGATCGTCTGCGGAAGACGGTTCAGCCGGCCGTGCGTTGGCAATGCCGGTTCAGTTTTGCGGCGCTGCCGGCGCATCCTGCGCCAGCGCGGTCGGCTCCGCCTGCAGCACGGCGCGGCTCATGCGCCGGGCCTCCTCCTGCATCGCCGTCACCTGCTCCGGCTTGAGTTGCCAGACTAGGCTGTCGCGCGCCTTGGCGGCGGCGTCGATGCCCTGCGCGGCGGCGAGATTGAACCACAGATAGGCGCGCGCCTTGTCGATCGTCGTACCGGTGCCATAGCGATAGAGTTCGCCGAGGCTGTACTGGGCATTGGCGTGACCCTTCAGGGCGGGCTTTTCGATCAGGCGGAAGGCCGCCTGGTAATCCTGCACCACGCCACGACCATCGAGCAGGATCAGGCCGTACTGGTACTGCGCCTCGGACAGCCCTTGCTTGGCGGCCATTGCGTACCACTTCGCCGCTTCCTTGTCGTTCTTGATGACGCCATCTCCCTGGGCATAACGATGGCCCATCGCCAGTTGCGCCTCGGCGTCGCCCTGATCGGCGCGCTCGCTGATCAGTTCATACGGGGTATCGGAAACCCGGAAACTCATCGGGCGCTCGTTCACCACCCAGGCAGTGAGCGCGGCCAAGCCGAATACGCCGCCCGCCAGCAGGACAGGCTTGAAGGGATTCAAT
>JBAPWR010000051.1:0-1687 GCA_049283775.1 Thiobacillus sp. | reverse complement strand
TGCCTGAGTCTTGTCAGCTGCACCGCGACGCTGCCCGCGTCGCTGCTCAGGGTGATTTCGCCATCCTGCACCATGCACTGCAGGCGCATGCTGCGAGTGGCCAGCGCGGCCAGTTCGCGGCTGGTCTCGGCGGAGACCTGCAGGACCGTCAGTTTGTCGTGACGCCCGAGCTTGTCGGCGATCTGCTTCCACCAGACATCACAGCCGCTGCCGTAACACACCACCCAGACCTGGTCGGCACGGCTGCAGGCCTTGCGGATGCGCGTCTCGTCCGGCTGGCCGAGGTCGATCCACAAGCGGATCTCGCCGCTGAGATCCCTGATCCAGATTTCCGGTTCGCCCACCTCGGACAGGCCGCGGGTGAAGGCGATGCCCTCCTCGGCAGCCAGGGCGTAAACCAGCACGCGCACCATCATCCGCTCGTCGGTTTCCGACGGGTGGCGCGCAAGAGTCAGCGAGTGGTCGGCATAGTAATGCCGGTCCATGTCGGCAATCTGCAGATCCGCCTTGTAGATCGTGGCTCTAAGCGCCATGGTGCCAGCCCTATGAAAATCGAGGGCGGATTGTACGCCGTGACGCCGGATGGCTGGCCCGCCGTCCGAGCATGGGGGACAATAAAACCGGATTGCCGTGTTGCGGGAACCCGCTAGGCGCGCGTTGCCTCAAAGCAGAACTATGCAAGGTAAATCGACATGAAGCTGCGTTTGATCTTGTTCACCGGTGCGTTGCTCACGGCTCTGCTCGGCGGCTGCGCCACGCCGCAGTACCAGAAATCCTACCGCCACGAACCGCCGGCCGACCCTCAGGGTCAGGCCTGCGTGCAGGGCTGCGAGGAAAGGAAACAGGCCTGCCAGGCCGACTGTCAGGCACGCTATCGGATCTGCCTGGCAGAGATCGAGCCCCAAGTCGAAGGGCGCTATCTGGAAGCGCTGAAGCAGTACGAAATGGATCTGATGCGATACGCCTCGTCGCTGCGTCATTATGAGATGCAGTTGGACTTCTACTGGCCGGGTTACTACTGGTATCCAAGGTACGGCTACTGGTACCCGTGGCATCCCTGGCCCGCCCCTGCGGTCTGGCTGCCGCCCGTCCCCTCCCAGCCGACACGCGACAGCGTCAGGGCCCATCTTGCGAAAATCAACTGCCAGGACGGTTGTGGTTGCCTGCCCGCCTACGATGCCTGCTTCATCGCCTGCGGCGGCAAGATCATCGCAGAGGACGTCTGCGTGAAGAACTGTCCGGAACGGTCGTCTCCCTGACGATCGGCGCGATCGGCGCGACGGGATCCACCCGGCAGGCGCTGTCGCCCTTGACGCATCGCGTATGCTGTCTGTTTCCTGCTCTCGGCCTTCCCCCATGCACGCCACCGAACATTTCATCCCCGGCAAGGACGCTTCGCTCGAAGCCTCGATCGCCACCCTGCAATCCAGGCTCGAGGCGATTGGTTTTCACATCGAGGAGCGCTCCTGGCTCAACCCGGTGGAAGGCGTGTGGTCGGTGCATATCCGCGACCGCGACTGCCCGCTGCTGTTCACCAACGGCAAGGGTGCCTCGGAGCTTGCCGCGCGGGCGAGTGCGCTGGGCGAATATTTCGAGCGCCTGTCGACCAATTATTTCTGGACCCATTTCTATCTGGGCGAATCGATCGCCAACCGGGCGTATGTTCACCACCCCGACGAGCGCTGGC
>JBAPWR010000050.1:0-4021 GCA_049283775.1 Thiobacillus sp. | reverse complement strand
CAACGCCAACATCTGGGGCTTCATCGCGGTGGTGCTCTTCATCAGCTTCTACTATCGCGTGTTCGGACTGTTCTCGTCGCTGGCGCTGGCGATCAACGGCTTCTTCCTCATCGCCCTGCTGTCGATGTTGCAGGCCACCCTCACCCTGCCCGGCATGGCGGCGATCGCGCTGACGCTGGGCATGGCGATCGACGCCAACGTGCTGATCAACGAGCGCATCCGCGAGGAACTGAGGAACGGCACCACGCCGCAGGCGGCGATCAGCGCCGGCTACGAGCGCGCCTGGGGCACCATCCTCGACGCCAACGTCACCACCCTGATCGCCGGCATTTCGCTGTTCTGGCTCGGCTCGGGCCCGGTGCGCGGCTTTGCCGTGGTGCTCTGCCTCGGCATCCTCACCTCGATGTTCAGTGCCGTCACCGTCTCGCGCGCGATGGCCAACCTCACCTATGGCCGCCAGCCGCGCCTGGCCAAGCTCTCGATTTAAGGCCCGAACATGATCGAATTCTTCCCCTTCCGGAAAACCATCCCCTTCATGAGTTGGGGGAAGGCGACGACGCTGATATCGCTCGCGACTTTCCTCTTCTCGGTCTGGGCTTTATGGGATCGCGGCCTCAATCTCGGGGTCGATTTCACCGGCGGCACCCTGGTCGAAGTCAGCTACCAACAACCGGCCAACCTCCCGGCTATCCGCGCCGCACTGGAAAAAACCGGGCTGCCCGAGATCTCGGTGCAGAACTTCGGCACCAGCCGCGATGTGCTGATCCGCCTGCCGGTCAAGGGCGGTGCCGACGCCGCACAGACCAGCAACCAGGTGTTTGCTGCGCTGCAGCAAGCGGATCCCGGAGTCGAACTGAAGCGCGTCGACTTCGTCGGTCCGCAGGTCGGCCAGGAACTTTACGACAGCGGCGCACTGGCGTTGCTGGTGGTGGTGATCGGCATCATGGTCTATCTGGCGATTCGTTTCGAATGGCGCTTCGCGGTGGCCGGCATGATCGCCAACCTGCACGACATCATCATCATCCTCGGCCTGTTCGCCTTCTTCCAGTGGGAGTTCACGCTGACCGTGCTGGCCGGCGTGCTGGCGATCCTCGGTTACTCGGTCAACGAATCGGTGGTGATCTTCGACCGCATCCGCGAGAACATCCGCAAGATGCGCGGCGCCACCATCCCGCACATCATCGACGACGCCATCACCCGCACCATGAGCCGCACCATCATCACCCACGGATCGACCCAGATCATGGTGCTGTCAATGCTGTTCTTCGGCGGCGAGGCGCTGCACAACTTCGCCCTGGCACTAACCATCGGCATCGTCTTCGGCATCTACTCGTCGACCCTGGTCGCCAGCCCCCTGCTGCTGATGTTCGGCATCAAGCGCGAGCACTTCATCAAGCCGGTGGAGAAAAAGGAAGAAGCCGTCGTGTGAGCCGCGTGAAGAGACGGGCGTAACGAATTCCCGCCCTTCACCCTTCACCCTTCACCCTTCACCCTTCACCCAATGCTCCACGACATCATCACCACCATCGTCGAGACCGTCGGTGCCTGGGGCTACCCCGGCATCTTCCTGTTGATGGCGCTGGAGTCGAGCTTCTTTCCCTTCCCCAGCGAAGTGGTGATGATCCCGGCAGGCTACCTGGCCTACAAGGGTGAGATGAGCCTGAGCCTGGCGATCCTCTCGGGCATCGGCGGCAGCCTGTTCGGCGCCCTGTTCAACTACTGGCTGGCGATGAAGTTCGGCCGCCCCTTCCTGCTGCGCTACGGCAAGTACGTGCTGTTCAAGGAGCACAGCCTGCAGCGCATGGAGGGCTTCTTCGCCCGCCACGGCCATATCTCCACCTTCACCGGCCGGCTGATTCCGGCCGTGCGGCAGTACATTTCCCTGCCGGCTGGACTGGCGCGCATGAACCTCGGCGTGTTCAGCTTCTATACCGCGCTCGGTGCCGGCATCTGGGTCACCATCCTGGCGATCTTCGGCTACACCCTCGGCCACAACGAGGAAGCGATCCGCGAAAACATCCGCCTCATCACCGTCGCGGTGCTCGGTTTTGCCGCGGTGGTGGTATTGCTCTACATCCGCATCAAGCTGAAGAAGAAAATCCTGCGCTGAGCCCGGGCGCTGCCGGATGTCGCGGCAACCAGCCTTGTGGCCGCATCCCGCCTGTTCTATCGTGTAGCTGTCTCCCCGAACCGAGCCGCTCATGGACCCGCAAGCCCGCTGGAATCTCGCCTACTGGATCCTCGCCGTACTCGCCCTGGTGATGCTGCAGAACTGGTGGCAGACCAGCCAGACCGTGGAGCATGTGCCCTACAGCGAATTCGAGCAGGCCCTGGCCGAGGGCCGCGTGTCCGAGGTGCTGGTGTCCGAGCAGAAGATCACCGGCAAGCTGAAGAGCCCGGATATCAAGGGCAAGACCATGATCGTCGCCACCCGCGTCGAGCCCGACCTGGCCGAGCGCCTGTCCGAGTACCAGGTGCCCTACAGCCGGGTGATCGAGAGCACCTTCCTGCGCGACCTCCTGTCGTGGCTGCTGCCGGCGGTGCTGTTCTTCGCGGTGTGGCTGTTCCTCTTCCGCCGCCTCGCCGAACGCCAGGGCATGGGTGGCTTCATGACCATCGGCAAGAGCCGCGCCAAGGTCTACGTGCAGACCGACACTGGCGTCACCTTCGACGACTTCGCCGGCGTCGACGAAGCGAAGGATGAGTTGCACGAGGTCGTCGACTTTCTCGAGAACCCGCAGGAGTACGGCCGCCTCGGCGCCCACATCCCCAAGGGCGTGCTGCTGGTCGGTCCGCCGGGCACCGGCAAGACCCTGCTCGCCAAGGCGGTCGCCGGCGAGGCCGGGGTGTCGTTCTTTTCCATCTCCGGCTCGGAGTTCGTCGAGATGTTCGTCGGCGTCGGTGCGGCGCGAGTGCGCGACCTGTTCGAGCAGGCGCGCGAGAAGGCGCCGGCGATCATCTTCATCGACGAACTCGACGCCCTCGGCCGCGCGCGCGGGGCGCTGGCGCCGATGGGCGGGCACGACGAGCGCGAGCAGACGCTGAACCAGCTGCTGGCCGAGATGGACGGCTTCGACACCTCGGTCGGGCTGATCATCCTCGCCGCAACCAACCGTCCGGAGATCCTCGACCCCGCACTGCTGCGCGCCGGCCGCTTCGACCGCCAGGTGCTGGTCGACCGCCCGGACAAGAAAGGACGCGTCGACATCCTCAAGGTGCACGTGAAGAAAATCCGCCTCGCCCCTGACGTCGACCTCGAGGCGGTGGCGGGGATCACCACCGGCTTTTCCGGGGCCGACCTCGCCAACCTGGTCAACGAGGCGGCGCTGCTGGCCACCCGCCGCCGCGCCGACGCCGTCACGCTCGACGACTTCAGCCGTGCGGTGGAGCGGATCGTCGCCGGTCTGGAGAAGAAGAACCGCGTGCTGAACGAGCGCGAGCGCGAGACCGTCGCCTACCACGAGATGGGCCACGCCCTGGTGGCGCTGGCGCTGCCCGGCAGCGACCCGGTGCACAAGGTCTCGATCATTCCGCGCGGCATCGGCTCTCTCGGCTACACCATCCAGCGCCCCACCGAGGACCGCTACCTGATGACCCGCGACGAACTGGAAAACAAGATCGCCGTGCTGCTCGGCGGCCGCGCCGCCGAAAAGCTGGTGTTCGGCAAGCTCTCCACCGGCGCCGCCGACGACCTCGCCAAGGCCACCGACATCGCCCGCGACATGATCACCCGCTACGGCATGGACGAGGACCTCGGCTACGTCGCCTACGAGGCACCGCGGCCGCGCTTTCTCGACATGCCGGAGATGTTCGGCGGCGGCAGCCGGGTCGCCGAATCGACCCAGGCCCGCATCGACGAGACCGTGCGCACGCTGGTGATGGGGGTGTTCGACCGCGCCACCGCCATCCTCGAGCAGAATCGGTCCGTACTGGAACACTGCGCCAAGGAACTGCTGAAGAAGGAGACCCTCGACGAGCAGGCCATCCTCGAACTCACCCGCGACCTCGCCCGCCCCCCTCT
>JBAPWR010000049.1:0-4819 GCA_049283775.1 Thiobacillus sp. | reverse complement strand
TACCGCGATGCCCAGAGTGTCAAGGGTGAGGGCGATGCCAAGGCAGCCAACGTCTATGCTGCTGCGTACGGCAGAAACCCCGAGTTCTATGCCTTCTATCGCAGCATGCAGGCCTATCGCGAAAGCTTCAAGAGCAAGAACGACGTGATGGTGCTCGACCCCAGCGCCGATTTCTTCAAGTACATGAAGAACCCGCGCGCCGCCGGCGGTCAATGACCGGCTCCGACTGGCTGGCGGCAATCGGCCTGTTGCTGGTGATCGAGGGCATCCTGCCGTTTGCCGCACCCGCCATGTGGCGCGAGGGGTTTCGCAGGATGCTGGACTTGCGCGACGGACAATTACGTTTTATCGGCGCTGCCTCGATGTTGGGCGGCGTTTTTTTGTTGATGATGTTGAATTGAGTGTGGCTGAAACGAAATGACTGCCTGGCTGTTGCCTGAAAACGTCGAGGATGTGCTGCCGCCCGAGGCGTGGCGCATGGAGGACATGCGTCGCGGCTTGCTCGACCTGTTCCGCAACCATGGCTACCAGCTGGTGATCCCGCCGCTGATGGAATACCTCGATTCGCTGCTGACCGGGGTGGGCGCCGATCTCGATCTCAAGACCTTCAAGCTGGTCGACCAGCTGACCGGCCGCCTGATGGGCGTGCGCGCCGACATCACCCCGCAGGTGGCGCGCATCGATGCCCACCTTCTGGCCGCCAACGCCGTCAATCGCCTGTGCTATGCGGGCAGCGTGCTGCACACCCAGCCCGATGGTTTCCATCGTTCGCGCGAGCCGATCCAGGTCGGGGCGGAATTGTACGGCGAGGCCGGCGCCGAGGCCGATCTGGAAATTCTCACCCTGATGCTGGATGCCCTGTCGGTCTGCGACATCGGGGCTGTTCAATTGGATGTCGGCCATGTCGGCGTGTATCGTGCGCTGGCGCAGGAGTCGAAGCTCAATCGCGAGATCGAGCACCAGCTGTTCGGTGCCCTGCAGGCCAAGGATGGCAGCGCGGTCGAGGTCCTTACCGCCGGCCTGCCTGCCGGCTTGCGGGATGCTTTTGCCGCACTGCCGCAACTTTATGGCGACCGCAGCATCCTGCTCGAGGCACGAGCGCGTTTGCCGCGACTGCCGGCAATCGATGCGGCGCTCGATACCCTGGAAACGCTTGACCGGGGTCTGCTGTCGGTGGACGCCGCCTATGATCTGGCCGAGCTGCGCGGTTACGGCTATCACAGCGGGGTAGTGTTCGCCGCCTACAGCGGCGGCCGCAGCCGCGCCATCGCCCAGGGCGGACGCTACGACGAGGTCGGGCGGGTATTCGGGCGCTCGCGTCCGGCCACCGGATTCAGTCTGGATTTGCGCGAGCTGGCGAATGCCAGCCGCCAGGATTAAACGCGGCTTCTGGCAAGCCTCATCAAAGCAATCAAGGGAGAGAACAACATGGCAGCAAAGAACGTCGTCGTCATCGGTACCCAGTGGGGTGACGAAGGCAAGGGCAAGATCGTCGACTGGCTGACTGATCGCGCCCAGGGCGTAGTGCGCTTTCAGGGCGGACACAACGCCGGGCACACCCTGGTGGTCGGCGGCAAGAAGACCGTGCTGCACCTGATTCCCTCCGGCATCCTGCGCGACAATGTCACCTGCTACATCGGCAACGGTGTGGTGCTGGCGCCGGACGCCTTGCTCAAGGAAATGGACATGCTGATCGCGGCTGGCGTCGACGTCCCCGGTCGCCTGAAACTCAGCGAGGCCTGTCCGCTGATCATGCCGCACCATGTGGCCCTGGATCAGGCGCGCGAGATCGCCAAGGGCGCGGGCAAGATCGGCACTACCGGGCGCGGTATCGGTCCTGCCTATGAGGACAAGGTGGCGCGCCGCGCGCTGCGCCTGCAGGACCTGTTCTACCGCGAGCGCTTTGCCGCCAAGCTGGGTGAAGTGCTCGACCACCACAACTTCATGCTGAAAAATTACTACAAGGCCGAAGTCGTGAGCTTCAACCAGACGCTCGACAGCATGATGGCCATGGCCGAACGGCTCAAGCCGATGGTGGCGGATGTGCCGCGCAGCCTTTACGAAGCCAACAAGGCGGGCGGCAACCTGCTGTTCGAGGGCGCGCAGGGTACGCTGCTCGATATCGACCACGGCACCTATCCCTTCGTCACCTCGTCCAACTGCACCGCCGGCGGCGCTTCCACCGGCTCCGGGGTCGGCCCGTCCGCGATGCACTACGTGCTCGGCATCACCAAGGCTTACACGACCCGCGTCGGCTCGGGTCCGTTCCCGACCGAACTGTTCGACGACGTCGGCCAGTACCTCGGCGAGAAGGGTCATGAGTTCGGCGCCACAACCGGGCGTCAGCGCCGCTGCGGCTGGTTCGATGCCGCAGCGTTGAAGCGCTCGATCCAGATCAACGGCGTATCGGGCCTGTGCGTGACCAAGCTCGACGTGCTTGACGGACTGGAAAAGGTACGTGTCTGTGTCGGCTACAGGATCGAAGGCGAGACCTGCGACATCCTGCCGGTGGGCGCCGAGTCGATCACCGACGTCGAGCCGATCTACGAGGAACTGCCCGGCTGGAGCGATACCACGGTAGGCGTGCAGGAGTTCGACAAGCTGCCGCAAAAGGCGCAGACCTATCTCAAGCGCATGGAAGAGTTGTGCGAAGTGCCGGTGGATGTGGTGTCGACCGGACCGGACCGGGTGGAGACCATCGTTCGTCGCCACCCCTTCGAGTCCTGATGCAGGCAGGACTGCAACAAGCAAAAAGCCGACACGAGGTCGGCTTTTTGCTTACGACATGTGGTGCCCGGAAGAGGACTCGAACCTCCACACCTTGCGGCACACGGACCTGAACCGTGCGCGTCTACCAATTCCGCCATCCGGGCAGTAAGGCGCGCATTCTAGAGAGCAGAGATTAAATTGTCAACGAAGAAACCGCGCAGCCGCGCAAGCAAACATAAGATTCCCGCGATCCGTCTCGCCGACCCGTTTTACGAGCGTGAGGTCGAGCGCTACGAGTCGCCACTGCCAAGCCGGGAATACATCCTGCAGCTGCTGACCGAGGCCGGCTGCCCGGTCGACGCCGACGCCTTTGCCGAGCAGTTGCATATCACCGAGGCCGAGCGTGACCTGTTCCAGCGCCGTCTCGGCGCGATGCAGCGCGATGGCCAGTTGATGCTGAACCGCAAGCGCCAGCTGTGCCTGCCGGAGAAGCTCGATCTGATCAAGGGACGTGTCGAGGGTCACCCGGATGGTTTCGGCTTCGTCGTGCCGGAGGAGGGCGGTGACGATCTGTATATGTCGCCCAAGGAAATGCACCGCGTGCTGCATGGCGACAAGGTCCTGGTGCGGGTGGCAGGCTTCGACCGGCGCGGCCGGCGCGAAGCCAAGATCGTCGAGGTTCTGGAACGCGTCAACCAGTTCGTCGTCGGTCGCTACTACCTCGAGGGCGGTGTCGGCTTCGTGATCGCGGAAAACCGCCGCATCAATCAGGACATCCTGGTTCCGCCGGGCAATGCGGGCGAGGCCCAGTCAGGACAGGTGGTCACGGTGGAGATCGTCACCCAGCCCGGCGCCCACAACGAGGCAGTCGGACGGGTCACCGAGGTGCTGGGCAGCTTCACCGGCCCCGGCATGGAGATCGAGATTGCGCTGCGCAAGCACGACCTGCCCTACGTGTTCCCGGCGGAGGTCGAAAAGCAGGCAGACAAGCTGCCGGCCAAGGTGCTGAAAAAGGACATGGCCGATCGCGAGGATATCCGCCACCTACCCCTGGTCACCATCGACGGCGAGACCGCGCGCGATTTCGACGATGCGGTGTACTGCGAGCCGCTCGGCCGCAGCGGCTTTCGCCTGGTGGTGGCGATCGCCGACGTCAGCCACTACGTCAAGCCGGGTGACGCACTCGACAGCGAAGGCTACAACCGTGGCAACTCGGTGTACTTTCCGCGGCGCGTCATCCCCATGCTGCCTGAGGCGCTGTCCAACGGCCTGTGTTCGCTCAATCCCGAGGTCGACCGCCTGTCCATGGTCTGCGACATGCGCATCACATCGGCGGGCTCGATCAAGGAGTACCGCTTCTATCCGGCCGTCATCTATTCGCATGCGCGCCTGACCTACAACCAGGTGTGGGACTGGCTCTCCGGCGCTGCCAAGCCGGAGAAGAAACAGGCTGACCTGATGCCGCACCTGCAGGCGCTCGACAAGCTGTTCCGCGTCATGCTGAAAGCGCGCGCCAAGCGCGGCGCCATTGACTTCGGTTCGACGGAGACGCAGATCATTTTCGACGACCAGGGCAAGATCAAGGAGATCGTGCCGGTGATCCGCAACGATGCCCACCGCATCATCGAGGAATGCATGCTGGCGGCCAACGTCTGTGCCTCGGATTACCTGCAGGAGAACAAGCAGCCTGCGCTTTACCGTGTGCACGAGGGCCCGACTACGGAGAAACTCGCCGCGCTGCGCGGTTTCCTCGCCGAGTTCGGCCTCGATCTCGGCGGCGGAGACAAGCCGCATGCCAAGGACTACGCCGCGCTGCTGGAGAAGATCAAGGATCGTCCCGATCATGGCCTGTTGCAGACCGTGATGCTGCGCTCGCTCAGGCAGGCGGTCTACAGCCCCGACAACAAGGGCCATTTCGGCCTGGCCTACGAGGCCTACACCCACTTCACCTCGCCGATCCGCCGTTATCCCGACCTGCTGGTGCATCGCGGCATCAAGGCGGTGCTCAACGGTGAAAAGCTGCCCGCCAAGGGGCTGGCGGAAATCGGCGTGCATTGCTCGCTGACCGAACGCCGGGCCGACGACGCCACGCGCGACGTCGATGCCTGGC
>JBAPWR010000048.1:0-1632 GCA_049283775.1 Thiobacillus sp. | reverse complement strand
AATGCCGGGTATGTCATCCCGAATCGAATATGCACGCTGAACTGCTGCGCTCCATAGTGCCAAGACCAATGATAAACGCTCACGCCGGAACAGGTCCTAGTCAATGCACGCAGGCGTTTGCAGCGGCTTGGCGTCGCGGCCGATCGGCACCGGCTGCACGCGCCAGATGTCCCGGCAGTACTCGCGGATACTGCGATCCGAGGAAAACTTGCCGCTTCGCGCGGTGTTGAGAATGCTCATTCGCGTCCAGTGGTCGACATCCTTGTATGCCTCGTCGACTGCGGTCTGGCAATCGTAATAGCTCTGAAAATCGGCGCACAGCATGTAGGGGTCGTGATGCAGCAGGTTCTCCACCAATGGCTGGAACAGTGCCCCGTCGCCGCGTGAGAAAAAGCCGTTGCGGATCAGGTCGATCGCTGCACGCAGATCGGGATTGGCATGGTAGTAGTGCATCGGATCGTAGCCTTCGCGCCTGTGCCGGGCCACCTCCTCGGCCGTGAGCCCGAACAGGAAGAAATTCTCCGCGCCGGCCTCCTCGCGGATCTCGATGTTGGCGCCGTCCAGGGTGCCGATGGTGAGCGCGCCGTTCATCATGAATTTCATGTTGCCGGTGCCCGAGGCCTCCTTGCCCGCAGTCGAAACCTGCTCCGACAATTCGGCGGCGGCGTAGAGCGCCTGCCCGGTGCGCACGTTGAAGTTGGGTACGAACACCACCCGCATGCGCCCTTTCACCACCGGATCGCGGTTGATCACGTCGGCGATCGCCGTCACCAGCCGGATCATCAGCTTGGCCATGTAATAGCCGGGCGCAGTCTTGCCGCCGAAGATGAAGGTTCGCGGCGTGAGGTCGAGCGAGGGATCGGTGCGCAGGCGGTGATAACGGGCGACGATGTGAAGCGCGTTGAGATGCTGGCGCTTGTATTCGTGTATGCGCTTGACCTGGACATCGAACAGAGTGTCCGGGTCGAGGGCGATGCCGGTAACGCGTCGGACGTAGTCGGCGTAGCGCGCCTTGTTGGCGCGCTTGATGTCGCGCCATTCGGCACGGAAGTCCTCGTCCGCGGCCAGCGGTTCGAGTTCGCGCAGGCGTGAAAGGTCGGTCAGCCAGCCCTCGCCCAGCCGCCGGGTCAACAGGGCGGCGAGGCGCGGATTGGCCAGGGCGATCCAGCGGCGCGGCGTGACGCCATTGGTCTTGTTGAGAAACTTCTCCGGCATGAATGCATGGAAATCGGCCAGCACGTCCTGCTTTAGCAGTTCGGTATGCAGCGCCGCCACGCCGTTGATCGCATGGCTTCCTACGCACGCCAGATGGGCCATGCGAACGTGACGCTCGCCGTGCTCGTTGATCAACGACAGCCGCGAGACCGTGGCGGTGTCGCCGAGACAGGCCCAGCGCACGTTGTCGAGAAAGCCGGCATTGATGCTGTAGATGATCTCAAGGTGGCGCGGCAGCAACCGGGCGAACAGGCTCAGCGGCCACTGCTCCAGCGCCTCGGGAAGCAGGGTGTGATTGGTGTAGGAAAAGGTACGGCGTGTCACTTCCCAGGCGGTCGTCCATGCCATGCCGTGCTCGTCGACGAGCAGTCTCATCAACTCGGGCACGGCGATGGCCGGGTGGGTATCGTTGAGCTG
>JBAPWR010000047.1:0-2497 GCA_049283775.1 Thiobacillus sp. | reverse complement strand
GTTCAGCACACCGGAATTGACGCGCTTCCACGACGTCAAGGCGGCGTTCGATCCCGACACCCTGCTCAACCCCGGCAAGGCCATCCCCGAACTGCACCGCTGCGCCGAGTGGGGCGCGATGCACGTCCACGCCGGCCAGCTGCCCCATCCGGAATTGCCGAGGTTCTGATGCTGGACGAAATCATCGAGCGCATCCGCGCAGCCCATGCCGACGACACGCCGCTGGTGATTCAGGGCGGTGGCAGCAAGGGCTTCTACGGCAACCCGGCCGAGGGCGAGACCCTCGAAACGCGCACGCTGTCGGGCGTGGTCGAGTATCAGCCCAAGGAACTGGTGCTGACCGCACGCGCCGGCACCCCGCTCGCCGACATCGAGGCGCTGCTCGCTGAGCAGAACCAGATGCTGGCGTTCGAACCGCCCCATTTTGCAGCCACCTCCACGCTCGGCGGCTGCATCGCTGCCGGCCTGTCCGGCCCGCGCCGCCCTTACGCCGGCGCGGCGCGCGACTTCGTCCTCGGCGTGCGCATCGTCGACGGTACCGGCCAGGCGCTACGCTTCGGCGGCCAGGTGATCAAGAACGTCGCCGGCTACGACGTATCGCGGCTGATGGTCGGCGCGCTGGGCACGCTCGGCCTGCTCACCGAAGTGTCGTTGAAGGTGTTGCCGAAACCGGCAGCGGAAACCACGCTGCAGTTCGAACTCGACGAGGCCGCGGCGATTCTGAGAATGAACCAGTGGGCCGGCCAGCCCCTGCCGCTGTCGGCGAGCTCCTGGCATGCCGGACTGCTGTCGGTGCGTCTGTCGGGTGCCGCATCGGCGGTGCAGGCAGCGCAGACCCGGCTCGGCGGCGAAGTGTTGAAGGACGCTGCCGCCTTCTGGCTGCGCCTGCGCGACCAGGCTACGCCTTTCTTCGACAAGCGGCCGTTGTGGCGGCTGGCGGTGAAGCCGACCACGCCGCCCCTGAATCTGAGCGACGCACAATGGATCGAGTGGGGCGGCGCGGTGCGCTGGATCGCTGCCGATCTACCCGCTACCGCGCTGCGCGAGGCGGCGAAGGCAGCCGGCGGCCATGCCACCCAGTTCCGCAGCCCCCCTCTCCCCGACCCTGATGAAACTTCTAGCCAATCGACTAAGCCCGCAAGCGGGCAAGTCGCTGGTTATCTCCCGCGTGCGGGAGAGGGGGCGAACGTGATGCCCAAGGCGATTAACGATGGCGCGTTTACCCCGCTCGCGCCTGCGCTGGCAACGCTGCACCGCAATCTCAAGCAGCGCTTCGACCCCAAGGGCATCTTCAACCGCGGCCGGCTGGTTCCGGATTTCTGACATGCAGACCCATCTCGCCGATTCCTACCGCAACACGCCCGAGGGCGAAGTCGCCGAACGCATCCTGCGCAATTGCGTGCATTGCGGCTTCTGCCTCGCCACCTGCCCGTCCTATCTGGTGCTCGGCAACGAGCTCGACTCGCCGCGCGGCCGCATCTATCTGCTGAAGCAGGTGCTGGAAGGCGCGACGCCGACCGCCAAGACCCAGCAGCACCTCGACACCTGCCTCACCTGCCGCAACTGCGAGACCACCTGCCCTTCGGGCGTCGAATACGGCAAGCTGATCGACATCGGCCGCCACATCGTCGAGGAAAAGGTCGGCCGCAGCGCCTGCGACGCCGCCACCCACACCGCACTGAAGAAAGGCCTCGGCACGCCGCTGCTTTTCAATGCTGCGCTCAAGCTCGGCCAGAGCGTGCGCAGCCTGATGCCCGCGTTCCTCAAGGCCAGCATCCCGCCATCCGAGGGCCCGGGCAACTGGCCGCAGCCCCGCCATGCGCGCCGCATGCTGGTATTGCAGGGCTGCGTCCAGCCCGCCCTCAAGCCCAACATCAACAGCGCCACCGCGCGGGTGCTCGACCGCGTCGGCATCTCGTTGATGACCGCGGAGGCTGCCGGCTGCTGCGGTGCACTCGCGCATCACCTCAACGACACCGCGGAAGGCCTCGCCGCGGCACGCCGCAACATCGACGCCTGGATTCCCCACCTCGACGCCGGCGTCGAAGCCATCGCGATGACCGCCTCGGGCTGCGGCGTGATGGTCAAGGACTACGGCTGGCTGCTGCGCGACGATCCTGCCTACGCGGAGAAGGCGGCGCGGATTTCCGCTGCCACCAGGGACATTTCGGAAGTGCTGGCCACCGAGCGCGATGCGCTCAAGCGACTGACCTCGCGCACCGTACCGAAACGCATCGCCTACCATCCCCCCTGCACCCTGCAGCACGGACAGAAGCTCGGCGGCAGCGTCGAGGCGTTGCTGGCCGACGCCGGCTTCGAGCTCACTGCGGTGGCCGAGAAGCACCTGTGCTGCGGCTCGGCCGGAACCTATTCGATCCTGCAGCCGAAGATCGCCAACCAGCTGAAAAGTCGCAAGCTCGGCAATCTGCAGACCGGATCACCGCAGATGATCGTGACCGCCAACATCGGCTGCCTGACCCACCTGCAATCGGGCACC
>JBAPWR010000046.1:0-2160 GCA_049283775.1 Thiobacillus sp. | reverse complement strand
GAAGTCGGGATCAGCTGTTTCGCGGGTCAGCTTGTTGATGTCGGTTGAAATGTTCATTCTGATGACGCTCCTGTCGGCTCGTAGGAATTTAAAGCTAGATCAGGGCATGGCCGGGTTCAAGGTTCTTGCATGCAGGATGGCAATGATCAAGGAAGAAACGGCTGGCCATGCCGGGACGCGGGGCCGATATGACGCACATGCATAAGTTGAATGATGGTTTTGTCTGGGGAAAACGAATGAAACTCAAAACGCTTCAGGGAGCGGCCTTGTTGCTCCTGGTGCTGGGCTGCAGCCCGCTGACGCAGGAAAACTACAGCAAGATCACCGTCGGCATGAGTTACGACGAAGTGACCACGCTGATCGGCAAGCCGGATAGCTGCGACGACGTCATGGGCGTGCGCAATTGCATGTGGGGGGACGAGACGCGCTCGGTTCAGGTGGGCTTCGTCGCCGACAAGGTGCTGCTGTTTTCCGCGAACAATCTGAAATGAGTCCGTCGCATGTCGAAGTCTTGGAGGCGGAGTCGAACCTATGACTTTTGTCGACCAATTGGCCGGCGCTGACAGCCGGGACTGAGATGGAAACGCAGATCCTGCTCTGGCTGCTGGCGGCCTTGCTGATCGTGACGGGTTTTGCCGGCATGATCCTGCCGGCCTTGCCGGGTATTCCGCTGATCTATGTGGGGCTGGTACTGCTGGCCTGGGCCGAAGACTTTGCCTATGTCGGCTGGGTCACGCTCGGCCTGCTGGGGCTGCTGGCACTGATCAGCTATGGCATCGATTTTCTCGCTTCCGCGCTGGGGGCGAAGCGTTTCGGCGCCTCGCCGCGCGCGGTATGGGGTGCCGCGCTGGGGGCGGTGGTAGGGCTGTTTTTCGGCCTTCCCGGCATCTTGCTGGGGCCGTTCGTCGGTGCGGTGATCGCCGAGTTCACCAACCGTTCGTCGATGAGGGTGGCCGCGCAGGCGGGAGTAGGGGCGGTGGTCGGCCTGCTGTTCGGCGCCCTGCTGAAGATCGCCCTGGCCTTCACCATGATCGGCGTGTTCGTGGTCGATCGCCTGCTGTAGGCCTGGATGATCACTACTCCCCGATGACGGGTCGCTGCGGAGGAACACCATGAATCACGAGGATGAGAACAGACTAAGGCGCCGCCGATTGATGCAGGCGCTGATCGGCGGCGCGGCCGTGGCGCTGGCCGGGCCGCGGTTTGCGGCGGCCTCTGCGCAGGCGATCCGCAAGCCCATTCCCTCCAGCGGCGAATTGCTGCCGGTGATCGGCATGGGCAGCTGGCTGACTTTCGATGTCGGCGATAACGCCCGTGCGCGCGCGGTGCGCACCCAGGTGCTGCAGACCTTCTTCGACCATGGCGGCGCGCTGATCGATTCCTCGCCGATGTACGGTTCGTCGCAGGAAGTGATCGGCCACACCCTGGCGCAAATTCCCAACAAGTCGGCGCTGTTCGCCGCCACCAAGGTATGGATCCTCGGCAAGGGATTGGGCATCCGCCAGATGGAGGATGCGCGCCGCCTGTGGGGCGTGCCGCGCTTCGACCTGATGCAGGTTCACAACCTGCTCGACTGGGAAACCCACCTCGAGACCCTCAAGGCCTGGAAGGCCGAGGGACGCCTGCGCTACATCGGCGTGACCACCTCGCACGGCCGGCGCCACGATGAAATGGCGCAGGTGATGCGCTCCGAGCCGCTGGATTTCGTGCAATTCACCTACAACATCCTCGACCGCGAGGCGGAGCGGCGCTTGCTGCCGCTCGCAGCCGAGCGCGGCATCGCGGTGATCGTCAACCGGCCGTTCCAGCGCGGCAGCCTGTTCAGCCGGGTGCGCGGCAAGCGGCTGCCGCCGTGGGCGGCGGAATTCGATTGCGCGAACTGGGCGCAGTATCTGCTGAAATTCGTGGTGTCCCATCCGGCGGTGACCTGCGCGATTCCCGCCACTTCCCGGGTCGATCACATGGTCGAGAACATGGGTGCCGGATTCGGCCGCTTGCCCGACGCCGCGATGCGCCGGCGCATGGTCGCGCATTTCGAGACGCTCTGAGCGCGAGGCGGCTCGGCTGAAACGGGCTTCGCCAGATCCAACATGGAGCACCAGGGGATATTGACGAAGCAGCGGCATCGACGCAGGCTGTCGGCTGTTGCGCACCTCGAGG
>JBAPWR010000045.1:0-1971 GCA_049283775.1 Thiobacillus sp. | reverse complement strand
GCCATGGACTGGCGCTGGTGGTCGACCAGGTCGTTGTCCGATTCCTTGGACCAGCCTGTCGGAAAATGCTGGTTGTGGATGCCGTTGGGGTCGGGCAGCACGAAGTAGCTGTCGAGTTCCGGATCGGTGCAGGTGTGCACGTATTCCTGCGACAGGCTGATAGAGCCGGTGGGACACAGGTCCACGCACAGCGCGCACCAGCAGCAGCGCCCATAGTCGATGGCGGGGCGCAGGTCGCGCACGCCCTTGACCGGATCGTTGGGCAGTCCCGGCACCCGCACCATGGTGATGGCGGCGTTGTCGCACACCTTCTGGCAGGTCGAGCAGCCGACGCACTTTTCCCAGTCGTTGAGGTGGAAGCCGCGATAGCGCTCCGATGCCTTGCGCGGCGCCAGCTTCTCGGTGACGGGCTTGCGGCCGAAGAAGGCGAGCGCGCGCAGCGGGTTGAGAATGCTGCCCTTGTCCTTGTAGTCGATGTCACTCATCAGCGGTCGACCTCCGGCGGGCAGGCATCGAGCGAGAACATGATCTGCGCCACATCCTCGAGGCGGGCGCCCTTGCACAGGGTTTCCAGCACCTGCACCGCGTGCATCGAGGAGGGGCCGCGGATGTGGGTGCGGTAGGGCTTGGCGCCGCCGTTCGAAACCACGTACCAGGACAGTTCGCCCTTGGACGATTCCACCCGTGCGTAGTATTCGCCGGCCGGCACGTTCCAGGCCAGCGGGTTGGGGATCGGTGCGCGGATCGGGCCGGGGATCGATGGCAGGCGTTCGAGCACCTGGCGCACGATGCGGATGCTTTCCTTGAGTTCCGCGCGGCGCACCAGCGTGCGTGCCCAGGCGTCGCCGGCGTGTTCGATCGGGATGTCGAAATCGAGCTGGTCGTAGACCAGGTAGGGATCGTCGCGGCGCACGTCGAAGGCGAGGCCGCAGGCGCGCAGGTTGGGACCGGTCACGCCGAGTTCCAGCGCCTGCTGCGGGGACAGCGTGCCGACGCCCTTGGAGCGCGTGACGAACACCTGGTTGGTGAAGAACAGGTTGTCGTAGTCGGGCAGGCGCGATTCCAGATAGTCGAGCGTGCTGGCGACCCGTCCCAGGAAGCCTTCCGGCACATCCTTGCGGACCCCGCCGGGGATGTTGTAGATGTGGTAGACGCGGCCGCCGGTCAGTTCCTCGAACAGGTCGAGCACCACGTCGCGGTCGGCCACGCCCCAGTACATCGGGTTGTACATGCCGGTGGTGGCGGCATGTCCGCCGAAGGTGAACAGGTGCGCGGCGATGCGCGAAAGCTCCATCTGCAGCACGCGCAGCCATTGCGCCCGCACCGGCACGTCAAGGCCGCACAGGTTTTCCACCGCAGTGGAATAGGCGAGCTCCATCGGCGCCGGGTCCGGCACGCAGATGCGCGGCACCAGCGCGAGGTTCTGGATCCACAGGCGCTGCTCCATGAGCTTCTCGAAGCCGCGATGCAGGTAGCCGCCGTCAGCCTTGGCCTCGATCACGGTATCGCCGTGCAGCCGCACCTTGAGCGCGTAGTTGCCCTCGATCCCGGGGTGGTTGGGGCCGAAGTTCAGCTCGTATTCGTAGCTGGGCGGCTGGTGCCGTGCCTGGTAGTTTTCAGCTCTCATCGGCTAGCACTCGTCCTTGGCCTTGCGGCTGAAGCGTTGCTCCTCCGGGCGGATGGCGATGCCGCCGCCCCGCGCCTCGAGGTCGTTGAGCCAGTCGGGGTGGTAGTCCTGCCAGTCGAAATGCTCGCCGACCCAGGCTTCCGAATCGAACTCCTTGCGCATCGGCGGCGGGCCGTCCCATTCGGTCAGGATGAATTTCTCCATCCACGGGCTGCCTTCGAAATAGACGCCGTACATCTCGAAGATGTCGCGCTCGAAGAAGCCGGCCGGCTTGTAGATGTCGTACACGGACAGATAGCGACCCGGCTCGCGCGGGATGCGGATGTGGGCCGAGACCATGACCT
>JBAPWR010000044.1:0-1540 GCA_049283775.1 Thiobacillus sp. | reverse complement strand
TCCGGCAAGCCCCCGATGGAACCCATCGCATGAGCGACGCATCACAAACGGCACCCTCCGCGGTGCCGTTTTTCATCGACACCCACTGCCATCTCGATGAGGCGGAATTCGATGCCGACCGCGATGCGATCTACGCTGCCGCCGTGGCCGGCGGCGTCGGCATCCAGATCGTTCCCGCCGTCAGCCGCGACAACTTCGCTGCAGTCTCCGCCACCTGCTCACGCTATCCGGGCTGCCTGCCGGCCTGGGGGCTGCATCCCATGCTGCTGGACGTACACCGCCCGGAACACCTGGCCGAGCTGCGCACGCAGATCGAGGCGCAGCGCCCGGTGGCAGTGGGCGAAATCGGCCTCGATCTGTTCGTCAGGAACCTCGACTACGCGACCCAGGAGTTCTTCTACGTCGAGCAACTGAAGATCGCGAAAGATCATGACCTGCCGGTGCTGCTGCACTGCCGCAAGGCCAACGACGAATTGCTGAAGCATCTGCGCAGGATTGGTGTTCGCGGCGGCATCGCCCACGCCTTCAACGGCAGTCCGCAGCAGGCCGAGGCGTTCATCAAGCTGGGATTCAAGCTCGGTTTCGGCGGCGCCTTCACCTGGCCGCGCGCCAACAATCTCAGGCGGCTGGCTGTCGACCTGCCGCTCGAGGCGATCGTGCTGGAAACCGACAGCCCGGACATTCCGCCGGCATGGATCGGGCGCGGACGCAATTCGCCGGCAGAACTGCCGCGCATCGCGCAGACCCTGGCCGAGCTGCGCGGCATCGATGTCGACACCGTGGCGCGCGTCACCACGCTCAACGCCCGCTCGCTGTTTCGCCTCGTTTAGCCGGCTTCAATCGGCGTAGCCGAAGTCGCCCACCCACTGGCCGCGGCGGTAGTCGATGGCCAGCCAGTTGGGCACGTAGGGACGCGGATTTTCGAGCGGAAAGCCCTCCGAAGGCGGGGTGGCGCCGACCTCGGCGACGCTGCAGCGACGCGTCATGATCGGCTTGAAGCGCACTGCGAGATGGTCATCGACCGGGGTCGACTGACCCGTATCGTCGCTGAAGTGCACCCGCTTGCGCAGCAGGCAGGAAAAAAGCAGTTCCATCTCGGCCACCAGCGGCCGTTCCCGCAAGGCCAGGGCCTTTTGCGCGGCGACGGTCAGCCTCACCTCCAGGGTTTTTTCATGCAGGGTCACGTTCATCGGATCCTCCGCTAGTCCCTCACTATAGAACCGGGCTGAAAATTCCGGGAAACGCGGTGGCCTGTCTGGAATCCCCAGACCAACCCGTTTTGGCGATCGCCCCCGCTCCGGGCGCAGGCCATGTCCGGTTAGTCGAGTTGTTCAATCGAGGATTCGCCGGGTCTCGCCCACCCGCAGCACGAAGAACTCCGACTCAGGCATGGCGGCCGCCTCGCGCGCCGCGGCCAGCGCACGCCGCGGTTCGTCGAGCGACTCGTCGGCCATTTCGAAGACCCCCCAATGCACGCCCAGCGACTGCCGCGCCCTGACGTCGCGATGGATTTGCAGCGCCTGTGCCGGGTCGACGTGCT
>JBAPWR010000043.1:0-1765 GCA_049283775.1 Thiobacillus sp. | reverse complement strand
AGCCTGAACTGCACCGCCTTCAAGCCCGGGACATCTTTCAGTCGCCCGCCGGAGAAACCGCCGTTGCGGTTGTGGCATTCCTTGCAGCCCAACGTCTTTTCCTTCGGCGCGACCATGTGGGTGATCGGCCAGAGCATCTGGGTACGGATGAAATCGACGTTGCCGGAGAACGGCGCGCCCACCTCGGCCATGCCGGCGGCGACCGCCTTCTGCCAATCGAAGCTGATGCTGTACGACGCGGGATCCCCATCCCCCTCGTGCGTCTTCGGGATGACCAGGGTCTTGTTGACCGGATCGTAGGGCTGGATGCCGCGATACACTTTCACCGGCCAGATCCGCGACTTGCCGTCGGTCGGGCTGCCCATGAAGCGGTTGATCGGCACGTAGCCCTGGCTCTTCTCGACCTTGTCGCCGAGCGTGGTGTATCTCACCTCGCCGTTGAACCACACGTAGCTGGGGATGACGTTCTCGGCCAGTATGAATGCACCCTTCTTCGAGTCGTAGACGAGATGCCCCTTGGCGTCCTTGGTTTCGTAGGGTTTGCCGTCGGCGTCCATCTTGCCGGCCTGCGACCAGTCCCACATCATCTTGGTCGGCACGCCGCCGCGCGCCATCGCCGGAATGTGGCAGGTCTGGCAGGCAAGCTTCCGATTGTGATTATTGACGATCACCGCCATCGACACCGGCGTATAGCCCTTCAGCGGCTTGATGTTGGCCATGGTCTTGGCGCTGTGCGGCTCGTTGCCGTGGCAGGACTCGCAGCTCGCAGGATTGCGTTTCTCGGTCATGCCGCGCAGCAGCGGCCCCGCGCGCTGGACGCTCATCTGGAAGCGGCTGCCGGCGACGGTGTGGCCCGACCCCCGGTGGCAGGTCGAACAGCTGAAATCGAGGCCAAGCGCGTCCATGTGCACGTCCAGATCCTTGTCCGGCACCTCCAGCGAGGTATCCAGGTCGCCGTGCTTGACGCCGTTGCCATGGCCGCCGTAGTAATGGCAGGCGCCGCAGGTATAGCGGCTGGTCTTGCCGACGTTCTGCGCGACTTTCTGCAGATCCACCGGACGCAAGATATGGCCCGACCCGGGCGGAAATTCCATTTCCTGGTAGACAGGGTGCCCTGCCAGGCCGGACGGCTTGCGATAGGTGCCGGTGGTGTCGTGGCAGGCCAGGCAGTCGACGTTCTCCTGCGCGCTGAAATCGAAGCTCTTGTCCTTCCAGCCGTAGCCGATGTGGCAGGACGTGCAATCCGCATAGTTGGAAGCGATGCCGATGCAGAAATTGTTGACCAGCGACTTCTTGCCGACCATCTGCCCGGTCGCCGGATTGAGCGAACTCCAGGTCCAGTGCTGCGTCTTCATCACCTGCCTGGCCGCTTCGGTGTGGCATGCGAGACAGGCCCGCGTCACCTCCTGGCCGGACTTGAACTCACGCTGCAGCTCCTTGAACTTGCTGTGATCCGCAGTGCTCGCCGAGACGCTGCCGACCGCAAAAACGATCGCGCCGAATCCCGAAGCCAGAGCGGCCATCCAGCGGCGCTTCCATCTCGAACCTGTGTTCTTCATCGCGACATTTCTCCTTTGCTGTCGAGCGCAAAACTTACCTCGACTCAACTCGAGCCGACATCACATCCATATTCCTAATCTAGTCCCAGGCGGCAACGATAACAAGACAGCACGATCTTGTTAATTGAGAAATATCATTCCGGCAGTGCTGGCGCCCCGCCTGCCCGCCCCCTCGACCCGGTCGCCGCACCCGCGGCCTGCTGGGC
>JBAPWR010000042.1:0-39412 GCA_049283775.1 Thiobacillus sp. | reverse complement strand
ACACCGGACTGAGGAACAGATTGCGTGCCACGTGTTCCGGCGCCGGCTCGCCACTGTCGGTCACAGTCAGGCTCACCAGCGGCTTCAGCAGCAGCCGCACTTCCACCGCCACATTGGGCTGGCTCTGACGCTTGCGCAAGGCATTGGTCAGCAGGTTGTCGACCACGCTGTCGAAGAGATCCTGCGGCAGCGACGTCTCGTCGAGCCCCTCTGCGACAAACCTCACATCGTCGTGTTCATAGCGGCTCTGCAAGGCCGCCCACCACACCGGTGCCGGAACCTGCGCGACATCGAGTTCGGCCGGCTGCTTGAGCTTGTCGACGGTCTGCGACAGACGCGAAGCGAGCTGCGGCAACTGGCGCTTCATCAGGGCCAGCAGGCGTTCGCTATCTTCGGGCGTGGAGGTGTCGGCCGCGGCCAGCAGGGTCTTCATCGACTGCAGGATGTTCTTGACGTCGTGGGTCAGGCGCGCGCCGGTATCGTGGATCGCCTGGCTGTAGGCCTGCTCGCGCAGCGTCTGCTCGCGCACCTTGGCAGCATAGAAGTAGCCCAGCAGCTGCGACAGCAGGCGCACGTGCAGCGCCAGCGCAGGCGTGAGCGGGCGCTGCGATTGCCAGGTCACGCGCAGCCCGTGAAAGTCATGGGTGATGGAATGCTCGGCGGGCTCCCCGAACGTGCCCTCGCCGCGCGCCGCCTGCCAGCGACCGCCGCGTATCCAGGTCAGTTCGTGCAGGTCGGCCAGGGTATCGCGGACGAAGGATTCGGGATCGCGCTCGCGCTCTGCCAGGGTGGCGAGACGCCGCGCCCAGCCTTCGAACGGCAGGCCCACCGACAGCAGGTAGCGCGAGGTCACCTGCCCAAGCCCCGTAAATCCGGCGCGCGGATTCCACAGCCAGGACAGCGCCAGCAGCAGAATCGCCATCCCCAGCAGGGTTTGCACCAGGGCCCATGCATAGCTCACCTTGGCAACGGCCACGACCGCGAACGCGCCCAGCGCCACCACCATGACCAGCAGCGAGAGCATCAGGCCATAGACGAAATCGAGTGTCGACGAGACGCCACGCTGGCGTGCGGCGGGAACGAACAGGATCACCAGCGGCAGCAGCGGCAGCACATAGCGCACCCCGACCTGAACCTCCTCAGGCAGGGCGTCGCCGCCCAGGCTTTGCGGCAGCACCCAGGCCAGCAGCAAGGCAAGCAGATAAGTGAGCGCCAACAAATAAGCGACGCGCTGACTGCGCTGGCTTTGCGAAGCCGCAGCCGCACCGACCAGTCCGGTCAGGATGGCGAGCCAGAGTGCCATCACCCACGGGCTTTCCACCAGCACCAGCAACGCGGCCATGGCAAACACCGGCAGGGCGAGGCGGGGCTCGATGCGCGCTTCGCTGCGTACCAGCGGCTGCCACAACAGAAACAGTCCGTAATGCGCCAGCAGAAATGCTCGCGTCAGCGTGGCGTCGGCGTCGAGCACAACCGCCGCGTGCAGCGCCAGCAGCATCAGCGCCAGCCAGCGTCCGGGCGCGACCTGCGCGATCAATGACGCCAGCCCCTCCAGCCAGTTCAGTCGCCGCGTGGCGATGGACCCAGATGGCTCAGACATGACGCGAGAGGTGGAGGCAATAGAAGTAAGAGAAGATCCGCATGGAGTTGCTATCGGCATTACGTCATGGAAATCAAGACTGCGGACCGCATGCCTCGGATCAAAATTTGTCGGAATCCTGGCGGGGCCGTCATGTTTTCATCAGAAATTCCGCCACCCGGACATCAGGGCATCTTTTTTCCGTTTCGAAATCAGCAACTTATTGTCCGTTTAAATTTGGCACATCTTTTGCATTGCAGACTGCAGGCTAACTTTTTTCGGAGCATTCCATCATGCCTCAGCGCCAATCCGGCTTCACCCTGATCGAGATCGCCATTGTACTGGTCATCATCGGTCTCCTGCTCGGCGGCATCCTCAAGGGTCAGGAGTTGATCAACAGCGCCCGCGTGAAGAACCTTGCAACCGATTTTCGCAACATTCCGCTGTTCATCTACGGCTATCAGGACAAGTTCAGAACACTCCCCGGCGACGATCCCTCGGCAAACGCGCATGTGGGCACGACAGCCATCACCCCGGCATCGGGCGACGGCAACGGCGTAATCGACGGGCTTTGGAATAGCACGACGGCAACAAGCGAAACCATTCTGTTCTGGCAGCACGTCAGACTTGCCGGGCTGGCGCCCGGGATCACCACCATTCCTAACCCGCTCCCGGGTGATTTCATGCCCACCAATGCGTCCGGCGGCATCGTCGGGATCCAGAGCGGCACGACAGAC
This sequence comes from Thiobacillus sp., assembly GCA_049283775.1. Taxonomy (GTDB): domain Bacteria; phylum Pseudomonadota; class Gammaproteobacteria; order Burkholderiales; family Thiobacillaceae; genus Thiobacillus. The sequence goes on along the minus strand of JBAPWR010000042.1, from coordinate 37,096 downwards.
CTCGTGACTGCGCCCATCGTCGGGGCGGACGGCAATGCCATCAGCGGCGCCTACATCATTTGCTCAACTGGCATCCTCGGCAAATTCGTCAAGCAACTGGACATCCAGATGGATGACAGCGACACCGCTGCAGGATCAATGATGGCTACGCCAACGACCGGTTACAGCCAAGGCGCCGCCGCCACCGCCACAGCAGCGATCGACGACGCCACTTCCTATACGGTCTGCATGGGGGTCTGAGCGTCACGCTTCGCAATCAAAGCCCGCCTGGTCCGGCGGGCTTTTTTATGTACGCACCCCGCGGAATTGCAAGGTGCCTAACCCTGCAGCAGTCTGATCTCCGCGGCCGCCAGCCCATCTGCGGCACCACGCAGCACCAGCACGTCGCCGACCTGAATCTCGGTTTCCGGTTGCGGCTCCAGGCTCTTGCCGCCCTGACGGCGGATCGCCACCACTTCCACCAGCAGTTCGTCCAGGTCCAGGGCCTCCAGGGTTCGTCCGATGGCCGCAGATCCCTGCGAAACCAGGATGGTATTGAGGCGTGAATGCGTGGCGTGATCAAGCACATCATCGACGTCGGATGCGCCATGAAAAAACCCGCGCATCATCGCGTAGCGTGACTCGCGCACCTCGCGGATACGCTTGAGCACCTGGGTGAACGGCACCCCGACCAGCATCATCGCCTGGGAGGCAAGCATCAGCGAGCCTTCCATCACTTCGGACACCACTTCTGCCGCGCCGGCTTCCTTGAGCTTGTCGATATGGGTGTCGTCGATGGTGCGAACCACCACCGGCAACTCGGGCCGCAGTTCGCGCACGTGGCGCAAGATCGCCATGCTGGAATGGAGGTCAGCGTAGGTCACCACCACCGCCTGGGCACGCGACAGCCCCGCCGCCATCAGCACTTCGCGCCGGCTGGCGTCGCCATAGACGACCGACACCCCAAGAGCAGAGACGGCACGGATCCGTTCCGGGTCGGCCTCCAGCGCGACGAAGCTGATGCCCTCGGCCTCGAGCAAGCGCGCCAGATTCTGCCCGCTGCGACCATAACCGCAGATGATCACGTGCTTGCTCTTGCCGAAAGTCTTGACCGCGATGTCGTGGACCTCCTTGGCGCGCCCCGCCCACTCGCTACCCGCCAGCAGTCCGGTCAGCTTGTCCATGTTATTTATGATCAGCGGTGCGACCAGCATCGACAAAACCATAGAAGCCAGCACCGGCTGGGCGATATCCGCACCCAGCAATTTGAGATCGTAGGCCACGGCCAGAAGCACGAACCCGAACTCGCCTGCCTGCGCCAGGCCCAGCGCAGTGCGCACCGATGTGGCACGAACGCTGCCGAAAAGTCTCGCCAGCCCGGCCACCAGCAGGCCCTTGCCGACGACGATCGCCAGCAGCATCAGCAGCACATCCAGCCAGTTGACGATGACCTGGCCCAGATCGAGACGCATGCCGATGGTGACGAAGAACAGTCCCAGCAGCACATCGCGGAAGGGCTTGATGTCATCCTCGACCTGGTAGCGATACTCGGTTTCCGACACCAGCATGCCGGCGAGGAAGGCGCCCAGCGCCAGCGACAAACCGGCGCTCTCGGTCAGGAACGCCAGTCCGAGCGTGAACAGGAGCAGATTCAGGGTGAAGATCTCGGGAGACTTGCGGCTCGCCACCCACTGGAACCAGGGACGCATGATGCGTTGCCCGAAAAACAGCAGGAAACCCAGCACCAGCACCGCCTTGAACATCGCCAATCCGAGCACGAAGCCCATGTCGTCGGCATCCTTGGCAAACGCCGGGATCAGGATCAGCAGCGGCACCACCGCCAGATCCTGGAACAGCAGCGCGCCGAATATCTGCCGTCCGTGCGGGGTCTGGATTTCCAGACGTTCCGCCAGCATTTTCGACACGATCGCAGTCGACGACATCGACATGATGCCGCCCAGTGCAATCGCCGCCAGCAGCGGCAAATCCAGCAGCCATGCGATCAGCGCGGTAATCAGGATGGTGAGCACGACCTGCGCGCCACCGAAGCCGAACACCGTCATGCGCATGGTCATCAGGCGCGGCAGGCTGAATTCGAGGCCGATGGAAAACATCAGGAACACCACGCCGAACTCGGCAAGATAGCGGGCCTCCTCGCTGTCGGGAATCCAGCCGAGCGCGTACGGTCCGATCGCAATACCGGTCAGCAGGTAGCCAAGCATCGTTGGCAGGTGCAAGGCGCGTGTCACGGCAGCCACCAGTACGGCGGCCGCCAGAAGGATCAAAGCCAGCTCGAGGCTGCTGTGCATATGAAGGACGGGGGTATTGGAAGACGTTCCTTAGTATACTTGCCGCCATGAATGCCCCCCACACCCCGCCGCAACATTTACTCCGCTTGGCTCGCCAGGTGCTCGACACCGAAGCCGATGCGGTGCGCAATCTTTCGCTGCGCCTCGACGAGCGTTTTGCCGACGCGGTCCAGCTGATGCTGGCATGTCGTGGCCGCGTGGTCGTATCGGGCATGGGCAAATCCGGCCACATCGGCCACAAGATTGCCGCCACCCTCGCTTCCACCGGCACGCCGGCGTTTTTCATGCACCCCGGAGAGGCCAGTCATGGCGACCTCGGCATGATTGCGCCTGACGACGTCGTGCTGGCATTGTCGAATTCCGGTGAAAGCGCCGAGATCGTCACCATCGTTCCGCTGATCAAGCGCCGCGGCGCCAAGCTGATTTCGATGACCGGCAACCCGGCCTCGACCCTGGCGCGCGAAGCCGACGTCCACCTCAATGCCGCGGTCGACAAGGAAGCCTGCCCGCTCAACCTCGCCCCAACCGCCAGCACCACGGCGGCCCTGGCGCTGGGCGACGCCCTGGCGGTGGCGCTGCTGGATGCGCGCGGCTTCTCTGCCGATGACTTCGCTCGGACCCATCCCGGCGGCAGCCTCGGACGTCGTCTGCTGGTGCATGTGCGCGACGTCATGCACAGCGGCGAGGCCCTGCCGCGCATCGGCCTCGATGCGCCGCTGAAGGCGGCCCTGCTGGAGATGACCCGCAAGGGTCTGGGCATGACCGCGGTCGTCGACGAGAACGGCAGGGTTGCCGGCATATTCACCGACGGCGACCTGCGGCGCGCCCTGGAACGCGAGCTCGACCTGCATCAGGCACGGGTTTCCAGCCTCATGTCCCCCAACCCAAAAACCATCGGCCCGGATGAACTGGCCGTCGCAGCAGTGGAAAAAATGGATACGCTCAAAATCAACGGTCTTCTGGTGGTGGGCCCGGAGGACACCCTGGTCGGTGCCCTGAACATGCATGACCTGCTGAAGGCGGGAGTAGTGTGATGAACCAGGACGCTATCGCCCGCGCCCGCCGGATCAAGCTCGTCGCCTTCGATATCGACGGGATCATGACCGACGGCACCCTGTTTTTCGGCGATGACGGCCAGGAATACAAGGGTTTCAACTCGCTCGATGGACATGGCCTGAAAATGCTCAAGGGCACGGGAGTCCAGCTCGCCATCATCACCGGGCGCACTTCGCGCGTGGTCGAGCATCGCGCCAAGAACCTTGGCATAGACATCCTCCACCAGGGCGCCCACGACAAGCTGGCAGTCTACGAAGCCCTCTGCAAGGAACTGAACATCGCCTGCGAGGATACCGCCTACATGGGCGATGACGTCGTCGACCTGCCGGTAATGCGGCGTTCTGGACTGGCCATCACGGTCCCGGCAGCACCGGATCTGGTCAAGGCCTACAGCCACTACATCACCGTACGCCAAGCCGGACGCGGTGCCGTGCGGGAAGCATGCGAAGCCATCATGCGCGCGCAGGGAACGCTTGATGCTGCGCTGGCTCCCTATCTGAGATGATTTGTTGCTAGATGATCTCGCGCAGTTCAGCCTGGCTTCCTCTCGTCATTCTGCTGGTGCTTGCCGGCCTTTCCTTCTGGATCGAGAGCATGGTCAGGCTGCCGACAAACGGAGTGCAGGGTGGGCGTGCCGAGCCCGAGAGCATCGTCGAGAATTTCGAAGCCGTCCGCACCGATGCCGAGGGCAATCCGCAGTACCAGCTCAGCGCAAGCAAACTCCGACATTATTCGGGCAGCAGTCTGACCGAAATGGAGAATCCGCAGTTCGTCCATCTTGGCTATCAGGGCAGCGAGCTTCGTGCCATGTCGGACAGTGCCACGGTCTCCACCGACGGCAAGGAGGTCGATCTGCGCGGCAACGTCCGGATCATTCGCGCTGCCACTTCGGAGATGGCCGACATGATGCTGAAAACCGCCCACCTGAAGATCTACCTGGAGCAGGATCGCCTGAGTTCACCCGGGGCGGTCGAAATCAGCGACAACCTGATGGTTGCGCGTGCCGGCGCGATGGATTACGACGCCAACACGCGCGTCATCAAACTGACTGGCCGGGTGAAGGCCCGCTATGACCATGCGAACAAGTAAGCTGCTGTTTGTCCTGCTCTGGACCTTGTCACTGATTGCGCCGGCGCACGCCGAAAAGGCCGACCGTGACAAACCCATCAACCTCGAGGCCGACAGCGTCACCCTCGACGATCTCAAGAAAATCAGCGTCTATCAGGGCAATGTCGTCCTCAGCCAGGGCACGATGATGCTGCGTGCCGACCGCGTCGAAGTAAAACAGGACGCGCAGGGGGAACTGCAAACCGTGCAGGCGAGCGGTCGTCCGGTCTCGTTCCGCCAGAAGCAGGACGGCAGCGAGGATTACATCGAGGGCTTTGCCCAGCGCATCGACTTCAACAGCGCCACCGGCCAGCTCGAACTCACGGGAGAGGCGCGACTGCGTCGTGGCCAGGACGAATTGCGCGGAGCGAAGATCTCCTATAACGCCAACACCGAGTTTTACAAGGTCAGCGGACAGGCCGATGCGCAAGCGCCGGCGGGCAGGGTTCGCGCCGTAATCCGTCCGCGTCCCAAGACGCAGCAGCCTGCCGCAGAGCAACCCGCACCATGAGCCAGATCAACGCCCAGTCCCTGCGCAAGACCTACGGCCAGCGCACCGTCGTCCACGATGTCTCGTTCGAGGTCAACAGCGGCGAAGTGGTCGGCCTGCTGGGACCGAACGGCGCCGGCAAGACCACCTGCTTCTATATGGTGATCGGGCTGGTGGCGGCGGATGGCGGTGCGGTGCATCTCGACAGCCACGACCTCACCCACATGGCCATCCACCAGCGCGCGCGCCTGGGTTTGTCCTATCTGCCGCAGGAACCCTCGATTTTCCGCAAGCTCAGCGTCGAGGAAAACATCCTGTCCATCCTCGAACTGAAACCCTACTCGGCGGAAGAACGCCAGGAACACCTCAGCAATCTGCTGCAGGACCTGCACATCGGTCATCTGCGCAATGCGTCGGCGACCAGCCTGTCGGGGGGCGAGCGGCGGCGCGTCGAAATCGCCCGGGCGCTCGCCATCAACCCGCGCTTCATCCTCCTCGACGAACCCTTCGCCGGCGTCGACCCGATTGCCGTGCTCGACATCCAGAAACTGGTTCATTTCCTGATCGAACGCGACATCGGCGTGCTCATCACCGATCACAACGTGCGCGAAACCCTGGGCATCTGCAACCGCGCCTACATCATCAACGACGGACGGGTGCTGACCGCCGGCACGCCGGAAATGATCATTCAGGACGACAACGCCCGCAAGGTCTACCTGGGCGAAAATTTCCGCCTGTAGTCCTGACAGCCACGGCCGAATCGCGCTAGACTTTGCTCAAGTCGGCACGATTTTTGCCGTAGTCTTTCACCATGAAACACAGCCTTCAACTCAAGCTCGGACAACACCTCACGTTGACCCCCCAGCTGCAGCAGTCGATCCGATTGCTGCAGCTGTCCACGCTGGAGCTCAACCAGGAACTGGAGCAGATGCTCCAGGACAATCCGCTGCTCGAACGCGAGGATGATGAAGCCAACTTCCAGCCTGGCGAATCGCCCGCCAGCACCGAATCCGCACCAGCCGAGAGCGACAATACTGCCCCCGAGAGGGCAACTGAAAGCGAGCATACGGCCAGCCTCGACGAGACCGACTGGAACGACTACAGCAGTGGCTCGGGCGACGAGGATGAAAGTGATTTCCAGCAGGGCGCCGTCAGCGGCTCGACCCTGCGCGAGCATCTCCTCAACCAGCTGATCGTCACACCGCTTTCCGAGCGCGATCGCACCCTGGTGGCCGCGCTGATCGACGATCTCGACGAGGACGGCTACCTGACGCAAAGCCTCGACGACATCCACGCCAGTCTGGCTGACGAACTCGAGGAGCTCGAGCCGGAAGAAGTCGAGACCGCGCTCAAGCACCTGCAGAACATGGACCCGACCGGAGTCGGCGCACGCAACCTGGCTGAATGCCTCAGCCTGCAGCTGCGCGCCCTGCCCGCCAACGTTCCCGGGCGGGATGACGCGCTGCGTCTGACCACGGGACACCTGGACCTGCTGGCGGCGCGCGACGTCGGCAAACTGAAGAAGATCCTCAACATCGACGACCAGGCCCTGCGCACCGCGCGCACCCTGATCCTCAGCCTCAACCCCCGGCCCGGCTCGGCATTCGGGGCGGACGAGACCCACTACGTGGTACCCGACGTCTACGTCAGAAAAGTCAAGGGGATGTGGATCGCCAGCCTCAACCAGGAGGCGATGCCCAAGCTGCGCATCAACCGTCTTTACGCCGACATCCTGTCGCGCCATCGCGAACAGGGCGGCAACCAGCTGGCCAGCCAGCTGCAGGAGGCGCGCTGGCTGATCAAGAACGTGCAGCAGCGCTTCGACACCATCCTGCGGGTTTCGCAGGCGATCGTCGACCGCCAGAAGCATTTCTTCGAACATGGCGAAGTGGCGATGCGTCCGCTGGTGCTGCGCGAGATCGCCGATGCAGTGGAACTCCACGAATCGACCATTTCACGGGTCACCACGCAGAAGTTCATGATGACCCCGCGCGGCCTCTACGAACTCAAGTACTTCTTCGGCAGCCATGTCTCGACCGACAACGGCGGCGCCTGCTCCTCGACCGCGATCCGCGCCCTGATCAAGCAACTGGTTGCCGCAGAAAACGTCAAGAAGCCGTTGTCCGACGGACAACTGGCCGAAGTCCTGGGACAGCAGGGCATCGTCGTCGCACGCCGCACCGTCGCGAAATACCGCGAGACCCTGCAGATTCCACCTGCCAACATGCGCCGGGCAATGTGAGCCCGCGCTACCCGCAATCCCACTCCTGCAGTAGTTTCATTACTTGAATGTGACAGGCTTTGGTTCCACAATGAACCCGGGCGTTGAAACGCCCATCAAAGCGGAGCCGCACGACGGTTCCCGACTCTACCCAGCGTAACAAGGAGGCTGTATGAATCTGACGATTTCCGGTCATCATCTGGAGATAACGCCCGCGATCCGCGACTACATCTCTGCCAAGCTCGATCGCGTCAAGCGCCATTTCGACCATGTCATCAATGTGTCCGTCATCATGCAGGTAGAAAAACTCGTGCACAAAGTGGAGGCGACCCTGCACGTCAAGGGTCATGACTTCCACGCGCATTGCGAAGACGGAAACATGTACGCCGCCATCGATCTGCTGGCCGACAAACTCGACCGCCAGATCGTCAAGCACAAGGAAAAAACTTCCGATGTCCACCAGGGCCAGGGCGGCCTCAAGCGCCAGCCGACCGAAAGCCCCGCATGACCCTCCACGCACCGGGGGAGATTTCATTCTCCCGGGCGTATAATCCCGCCGTGTCGACCCACCCGTAACGGCACCGCGAGCCGGCATGAACCATATAGCCCCCCTGATCACCCCTGAAACCACCCTGCTGGACGTCACCTTCACCAGCAAGAAGAAACTGTTCGAGCATGCCGCCGAACTGTTTGCCAAGACCCGCGACCTCAAGTCGACGGAGGTCTTCACCAGCCTGTTCGAGCGCGAACGCCTGGGGTCGACCGCGCTGGGTTACGGCATCGCCATCCCGCACGGCCGCATCAAGGGTCTCAGCGAAGCCTGCGGTGCCTTCTACCGCCTGAAAACACCGCTGGAATTCGACGCTCCCGACAACCAGCCGGTATCCCTGTGCTTCATCCTGCTCGTCCCCAAGGACGCCAACGAGGTGCACCTGCAGATTCTCGGCGAACTCGCCCAATTGTTCGGTGACGAGGCGATGCGCGGGCGCATGCTGCAGGCTGAAAACGTGGCGGATCTGATTGCGCTGCTCGGCGCATGGACCAGCTGACCAGCGTCTCCGTAGCTGAACTGTTCCGCGATCTGGCGGATCAGCTCAACCTGCAATGGATTGCCGGATTCAATGGCGGCAATCGCATCCTCTCCTCGGAAACGGTGCAAAAACCGACCCTGGCATTGATCGGGCATCTCAATTTCGTCCATCCCAACCGCGTCCAGGTGCTCGGCTGCGCCGAAATGAATTTCTTGCAGGGGCTGACGCCAACCGGCCTCAACGAGGCGATCGATCACCTTTTTTCCACGGAACTGGCCGCCATCGTCGTGTCCAACGGCGAGAGTGTTCCCGCCATCCTCAAGGAAGCCGCCGACCGCAGCGAAACGCCGCTGCTGAGTTCGCCCCTCGCCAGCCCGATCCTGATGTCCCACCTCGGACACTATCTGACCCAGCGTCTGGCCGAATCCACCCTGATGCACGGCGTATTCATGGAAGTGCTGGGTTCGGGCGTGCTGTTCAAGGGCGACGCCGGCGTCGGCAAGAGCGAACTCGCGCTGGAACTCGTCACCCGCGGCCACCGCCTGGTCGCCGATGATGTGGTCGAGCTCAAGCACGTCGCGCCAGATACGCTGGAGGGCTCGTGTCCCGAGCTGATACGCGATTTTCTCGAGGTGCGCGGACTCGGCATCCTGAATATCCGTTACCTGTTCGGCGAGATGGCGGTGAAGCGGCAGAAGAATCTCAAGCTCATCGTCGAACTGGTGCAGCCCGAGGAAATTGGCGAGGTCGGCCTCAACCGCATCGACATGGTCGCGTCGAGCGAAACCATACTAGACGTCAACATTCCCACGGTTAGGATTCCGGTTGCAGCGGGCCGCAACCTGGCGGTGTTGGTCGAGGTGGCAGTGCGCAACCACATCCTCAAGAGCCGCGGCATCAATCCGGTCGAACAGTTCATGGCACGCCAGCAGGCCGCCATCGAAAAAGGCGACTGAGGTGCAGATCGTCCTCGTCTCCGGACTGTCGGGCTCGGGCAAGAGCATCGCCATCGCGGTGCTGGAAGACGCCGGCTACTATTGCGTCGACAACCTGCCGCTGGCGATGCTCGAAAGCCTGGTCGAGTATCTCGGCCAGGAAGGCCACGAGCGCATCGCCATCGCCATCGACGCACGTAGCGGCGCGAGCTTCTCGCAACTTCCCGCCATCGCCGAGTCGCTGCGCGACAAGGGCGCCGACCTGCGCATCATATTCCTCGAGGCCAAGACCCTGTCGCTGGTCAAGCGCTTCTCCGAGACACGGCGCCGTCATCCGCTGTCGAGCGATAGCGTCTCGCTGCAGGAAGCGATCCAGCTCGAGCGCGAGATGCTCGCCGATGTCGCGCCGCTCGGCCACCGCATCGATACCAGCGACCTGTCTCCTTCTGCGCTGCGGCTGTGGATCAAGGACCTGATCCAGCAGGACCGCTCGCGCATCACCCTGCTGTTCCAGTCCTTCGGCTTCAAGCACGGCATTCCGCTCGACGCCGACCTGGTATTCGACGTGCGCTGCCTGCCCAACCCGCACTACGTGCCCGAGCTGCGCCCGCTCACCGGCCGCGACCAGCCCGTCGCCGACCACATCGAAGCCAGTCCCGACGCCATGGCGATGCTGGCCGACATCAGCGGCTTCGTCGAAAACTGGCTGCCCTGCTTCATCCGCGACCACCGCGCCTATCTGACCGTCGCCATCGGCTGCACCGGTGGGCAACATCGCAGCGTCTATTTCGCCGAGACCCTGGCCGCCAACTTCGGCCGCCGCGAGCAGGTACTGGTGCGGCACCGCGAACTGAGCTGAGCCATGACGCTGCTGCGCCCCGGCGATCTTGTGGTGCTCGCGGCAGGTCTGCTGCTCGTCTCCGCCCTGACGATTTTCTCCTGGGGCGGCAGTCATGGCGACAGCGCAGTCATCCGAGTTGCGGGTGAGGTGGTCGACACCCCGACGCTGAGCCGCACCCGCATCATCAGCGTCGAAGGCCCGCTAGGAATGACGCAAATCGAGATCCAGCCCGGCCGTGCCCGCATCGCCCGCGACCCCTCGCCACGCCAGCTTTGCGTCAAGCGCGGCTGGCTGAGCCAGGCCGGTGATGCCGCACTATGCCTGCCGAACCAGGTCAGCCTCGAAATCCGCGGCCGCAGCGCAGCCTATGACACGCTCGGTTATTGAGCTGCCGGTCAATGCCGCCGACCGTCGCATCGCCGGACTGGCCGCGGTCGCCATCGGCCTGACGCTGGCCGAAGCGGCGATCCCCAGCCCGGTTCCAGGGGTCAAGCCGGGGCTCGCCAACATCGTCGTCCTGCTGGTGATGCTGCAATACGGCTGGAAGACTGCGGCCTGGGTGGCTGCCCTGCGCGTGCTCGCCGGCAGCCTGCTGCTCGGCAGTTTCCTCTCCCCCGGATTCTGGCTGTCTGCCGCCGGCGCCTTGTCCAGCCTCGTTGTCCTCGCCGCGGTGCAGTATCTGCCGAGGCGCTGGTTCGGCGCGGTCAGCCAGTCGGTACTGGCCGCATTCGGCCACATCGCGGGACAGCTCGCCCTGGCCTGGTTGTGGCTGCTGCCGACGGCGGCGCTGCTCAATTTGCTGCCGGTATTCGCGGCAGCGGCGCTGCTGTTCGGCGCCATCAACGGCTTCATCGTCGCGCGACTGCTTGCCGCCGACGCATCACCCAAGGGACAATCGAGTCCATGCACTCCCCTCTGAACACCGTCACTCTCGCGCTGTCTGGCGCCTCCGGCATGGCCTATGGCCTGCGTCTGCTCGAATGTCTGATCCAGGCCGACCTTCAGGTTTACCTGCTGGTATCCCAGGCTGCCCACATCGTCGCCAAGCAGGAACTCGGCGTCGCCCTGCCGGCGCGCGCCGGCGATCTTGAGAAGCAGCTTAGCAGCGGCATGCATGCGCGCGACGGCCAGCTGCGGGTATTCGGCCGCGAGGACTGGAACGCACCGGTCGCCTCCGGCTCCAATCCGGCCGACGCCATGGTGGTATGCCCGTGCTCGATGGGCACGCTCGCCGCGATCGCCCACGGCCTGTCCGACAACCTGATCGAGCGCGCCGCCGACGTCATGCTGAAGGAAAGCCGCAAGCTGATCCTGGTGCCGCGCGAAACACCCTTCTCGACGCTGCATCTGGAAAACATGCTGACCCTGTCGCGGATGAACGCCGTGATCCTCCCTGCCAACCCCGGCTTCTATCACCGTCCGCAGTCGATCGAGGGCGTGGTCGATTTCATCGTTGCGCGCATCCTCGACCAGCTCGGCATCGGCCACACGCTGATGGCGCGCTGGGGAGCGGACAAATGAACGCCGTGCTGCCGCTGTTTCCGCTCAATACCGTGGCCTTTCCGGGCGGCCTGCTGCCGCTGCGAATCTTCGAGCAGCGCTACATGGAGATGGTCAAGAAGGCCATCGCCGACCGCACCCCTTTCGGCATCTGCGCGATTCGCGAAGGCAAGGAAGTCGGCGCGCCGGCCAAGCCCTACGAGGTCGGCACGCGGGTCCAGGTCACCGACTGGGAGATGCCGCAAACCGGCATCCTGCACATCAAGACCAGGGCGCTGGAACGCTTTGTCATCCGCTCCACCGAAAGCGATGCCCAGGGCCTGCTGAGCGGCAAGGTCGACGACATCGGCGCGGAATCGCGCATCGCCGTGCCAAACGACTTGCGCATGGCGGTCGACATCCTGCGCCACATCATGGAGCAGGTCGGGGCGGACGCCTTCCCCGAGCCGCTGCAGTTCGACAACGCCGTCTGGGTCGGCTACCGGCTGGCCGAGGTGCTGACGCTCAAGCTCAGCGTCAAGCAGAGCCTGCTGGAAATGAACGACAGCATCACCCGCCTGCGCATCCTCAACGAGTTTCTCAAGCGCCAGATCAGCTGATGGCGCGTTTCTACCCTGCGCTGGAAGTCCGGCATCGCGACTTCATCGCCGCGCAGAAGCTTTTCTTCACTGCCACTGCGCCGTCCGACGGCCACATCAACCTGTCGCCGAAGGGCATGGACAGCCTGCGTGTCCTCGATCCCAGGCGCGTCGCGTATCTCGACCTCACCGGCAGCGGCAACGAAACCGCTGCCCATCTGAGGAGCGACGGCCGCATGACCGTGATGTTCTGCAGCTTCGACGCCGAGCCGCTGATCCTGCGGCTGTATGGGCGTGGCCGCGTGGTACGCCGCCAGGATGCCGCATGGGCCGAGCTCAGGCAGCACTTCCCCGTCCTGCCCGGCGAGCGCCAGCTGATCGTGCTCGACATCGATTCGGTGCAGACTTCCTGCGGCTATGCCGTGCCGCTGTTCGACTATCGCGGCGAGCGCGACACCCTGGCGCGCTGGGCCGAGAAGAAGGGGCCGGCCGGCCTGCTCGATTACTGGCGCGAGAAGAACGCGGTCAGCATCGACGGGCTGCCCACCGGCCTGTTGGAGAACCCATGATGAGAACTCTCGTTCCTGCCCTGCTGCTCGTTCTCGCCGGTTGCGATGGCTCGGTGCCGCCACCCGAGCCGGAAGTCGAGCCGGGTCCGCCGAACCCGGCGTTCGAAACCCAGATCCAGGCCATAGACAAGGCTCGCGCGGTGGAAGGGCAATTGCTGGATGCGGCCGAGACGCAGCGCCAGCAGATCGATCAGGCGACGCAATAAACCCGTCACTGCAACGCTGGCGGCTCGTCCAAGCCGCCCGAGCCATCCGGTAAAATCCCGGCATGGTCAAATGGCTGCTCACCCTCGTCCTCGCCCTGCTGCTGCTGGGCCTGCTCACGCCGTTGCTGACGCGGCTGGGCATCGGCCGCCTGCCCGGCGACATCCGCGTCAAGCGGGCGCGCGGCACGCTGTACTTTCCCTTCACCAGCGTCATCCTGATGTCGCTGCTGCTGACCCTGATCCTGCATCTGTTCGGCCGATGAACAAGGCATTCACGCGCGAAGCCGATCCGGTAGACGACGCGGACGACGATCTCCCCGGTATTCCGGCGTTGCCCGCAGGCACCAAGAACTACATGACGCCGGCGGGCTACGCGCGCCTCGACGCCGAGTTCAACCAGCTGTGGAAGATCGAGCGTCCGAAGCTGGTCGAGACCATATCGTGGGCAGCGAGCAACGGCGACCGTTCGGAAAACGGCGACTACATCTACGGCAAGAAGCGCCTGCGCGAAGTCGATCGCCGCATCCGTTTCCTGTCCAAGCGCCTCGAACACGCCGAAGTGGTCGACCCGGCCACGCGCGAACCGACCGACCAGGTCTTTTTCGGCGCCACCGTCACGGTCGCCGATGCGGACGGCAGTGAATCGACCTATGCCCTGGTCGGCATCGACGAAGCCGACGCCGGGCGCGGCCATCTCGCCTGGACCTCGCCGATGGCACGCGCACTGCTGCACGCCCGCGAAGGCGACACGGTCTACGTGCAGACACCGGGCGGGCGCCGTGAACTGGAAATCATCGAGGTGCAATACCGCGCGCTCGACTGAAACTCGCGGCCAATACCTCTGGCCGCCAGCGCCTGCACCAGTACTGGTGGGATAATCGCCCCACCCCCACCCCTAACCCTTCACCCCTAACCCTTCACCCTTCACTTTTTCTCAGCCCCCATGTCCATTCAGTGGTTCCCCGGTCACATGACGTCCGCACGCAAGAAAGCGGCGGAAACCATGGCGCAGATCGACGTCGTGATCGAGGTGCTCGATGCGCGCCTGCCTGAAGCGAGCAGCAACCCGCTGATCCATGAGCTGCGCAATTTCCGCCAGCGCCCCTGCCTCAAGCTGCTGAACAAGTCCGACCTTGCCGACCCCGAGGTCACGCGTTCCTGGATCGACCACTACAACCGCCAGCCCGGCGTGATGGCGGTGGCGATTTCCGCCAAGAAGGCCGGCGACGTGGCGAAGCTGCCGGCGCTGGCGCAAAAACTGGCGCCGCACCGCGATGACAACTTCAAGCCGCTGCGCATCATGATCATGGGCATCCCCAACGTCGGCAAGTCGACGCTGATGAATTCGCTGGTCAAGCGCAAGGTCGCTGCGGTGGGTGACGAGCCGGCAGTGACCAAGTCGCAGCAGCGTATCAACCTTTCGGCGCGCCTGACCGTGGTCGACACGCCCGGCCTGATGTGGCCGAAGATCGAGCACGATTCCGATGGCTTCATGCTCGCCGCCAGCCATGCCATCGGTCGCAACGCGGTGATCGACGAGGAAGTGGCGATCTTTCTGGCCGACATCCTGCTGCAGAGATATCCAGGCCTGCTCAGCGCACGCTACGGTTTCGACACGACTGGCATGGACGGCACCGACGTGCTGCAGGCGGTTGCCCGAAAACGCGGCTGCCTGCTCAAGGGACGCGGTGGTGAACTGGATCTGGAGAGGGCGGCGATGCTGTTCCTGACCGACTATCGCAACGGCACCCTGGGGCGCATCAGCCTGGAAACGCCAGCGACGCGTCAGGCGATGCTGCAGAAAGCTGTAAAGAAACCCAAGTCAGAGACAGAGCCTGCGCTTCACCCGGAAAACGACATCCCCCAGGCCGATTGATCCAGCCAGGCCAGGGTTTCATTGCGCCCGTGGATGGCTGTGACCGGCAGCGCCTCGCCGTTCCGCCAGCGTTTTACCGCATCCGACTTGCCTTCGCCGCTGACGATGAACCACACGCTGCGACTGCCGCACAGGCGCACGGCCGAAAGGCTGACCCGATCGGGCGGCGGCTTCGGCGCATCGTGAACCGCGAGAACTGCCGGGCTGCTCGGCGCAGTGCCCCAATCATGCCCCGGGAACAGGCTGGCGGTGTGACCATCCTCCCCCATCCCCAGCAGCACCAGATCGAAACTCGGCACAGTGGCGAGCATCGCCGCATAGTCGGCGGCTGCCGCCTCTGCGCCGCGCTCGGCTGGAATCGGCAGCCGGTTTCCAGGCGGGATGGCCGCGCCTGACAACCAGGCCGCCTCGGCCATGACGCTGTTGCGCTGGGGATGGTCCGGCGGCAGGCAGCGCTCATCGCCGTACCAGATATGCCAGCGCGAGTCGCCGGCATGCCCGGCCGCCAGTTCGCGATACAGGGCGATCGGCGTCGAACCGCCTGCCAGCACCAGATGAAACATGCCGCGCGCCTCGATTGCGCGACCAGCCTCGGCGCGCACCGCGTCAGCCAATGCCGTCACCAGTGCGCCAGCCTCGGCGAACACCATTTTTTTGGGCAGACTCACAACTCGTTGCGCCAGCTCTGATCGTCGCTGTCGAACAGGCGGTTGGCATCCGCCGGACCCCAGCTTCCAGCCGGATAGGTCGGGATGAATTCGCGTTCGACCGCCCAGTGCTTGAGGATGGGATCGACCACCAGCCACGCCCATTCGACTTCGTCGAAGCGCAGGAACAGCGAACGGTCGCCCTCGATGACATCGAGCAGCAGGGTCTCGTAGGCGTCCAGCGCCTGCTCGTCGGTCTTGCGGAAACTGGCGTTCATCTGCATCACACGGGTATCCATGTCGAGGCCCGGTTGCTTGACGTGGATTTCCATGCGCATCGACTCCTCCGGCTGGATCGACAGCAGGATCCAGTTGGGGTCGATGGTTTCCAGCGGGGTTTCGCGGAACAGCTGCTGCGGCGGATGTCTGAAGCGGATCGCAATCATCGAGGTCTGCTGCGGCAACCGCTTGCCGGTGCGGAGGTAGAACGGCACTCCGCGCCAGCGCCAGTTGTCGATGTAGAACTTGGCGGCGACGAAGGTTTCGGTGACGGAATTCGCCTCGACGTTTTCTTCCTGCTGATAACCCACCACATTCTTGCCGTCCACCACCCCGCGCCCATACTGCGCGCGGATGGCGTGGGCGTGCACCGCGCGTTTGGCAATCGGGCGGATCGAGCGCAGCACCTTGACCTTCTCGTCGCGCAGCGCGTCGGCCTCCAGCGCCGGCGGCGGCTCCATCGCCACCACGGTGAGCAGCTGCATCAGGTGGTTCTGCAGCATGTCGCGCAGCGCGCCGGCACGATCATAGTAGTCGGCGCGCTTCTCGATGCCCTGGGATTCGGCCACGGTGATTTGCACATGGTCGATGAAATTGCGGTTCCACAGCGGCTCGATCAGGGTGTTGGCGAAGCGGAAAACCAGCAGGTTCTGCACCGTCTCCTTGCCGAGGAAATGGTCGATGCGGAAGATCTGCTCCTCGTCGAAATGCTGGTGCAGCAGCTGATTGAGCATGCGCGCCGACTCGATGTCCTCGCCGAAGGGCTTTTCCACCACCACACGATTAAGTCCGCGCGGCTTGTTGAGTCCGACCGCCTCGAGGTTGCGGATCACCGCACCGAATTCGGCAGGCTTGATGGCGAGATAGAAAACCGTGCTGGAACAGGCCACGCCGCCTTTCATCAGGCGCCCGGCCAGTGCCTGGTAGGAATCCACATCGTTGAGGTCGCCCTGCTGATAGACGAAGCGGGCAACGAAACGCTCGAATACCGGCCCCTCGACGCTGCCGTTGATCTTGCCCGTCAGCACCTCGCGCATGTGCGTCCGCCACTGTTCGGTATCCCAGTCGCGGCGCGAAAAGGCGACGATACTCAGCGACTCAGACAATCGTGCCGCCGCCTCGAGGTGATACAAGGCCGGCAGCAGCTTGTTGCTGGCAAGATTGCCGGTAGCGCCGAAGATGACGAAGGTGCAGGGCAGCGCGTCTTCGAGTCCGGTTTTCATTTGCCGTCCTCCTTCAACGCATGACCGCCGAAGCCCTGGCGCATCTTCGCCAGAACTTTCGCCGCGTAATCGTTCCTGCCCTGACTGGCGAAGCGCATCATCAGGGCCAGCGACATCACCGGCGCGGGTATGCCCTGTTCGACCGCTTCGAGCGCGGTCCAGCGGCCCTCGCCGGAGTCCGCGACGAACGGCTGGATGGCTTCGAGCTTGGTGTCGGCGGCGAAAAACTCCGCCGACAGGTCGAGCAGCCACGAGCGGACCACGCTGCCATGGCGCCACAATTCTGCGATTTCATCCAGCTGGAGATCGAACCCGGGCTTGTTCTTCATCAGCGCGAAGCCTTCGGCGAAGGCCTGCATCATGCCGTACTCGATGCCGTTGTGGACCATCTTGACGAAGTGCCCCGAGCCGACCGGCCCGGTGTGCAGCCAGCCGTCGGTGGGGGTGGGAGCGAGCGCCTCCATCCACGGCCTGAGCCGTGCCGCCGCTGCATCGCTGCCGCCGAACATGATGCAGTAGCCGTTATCCAGGCCCCAGATCCCGCCCGACACCCCTGCGTCGACGAAGTCGATCTGCCTGCTGGCCAAGGCGGCCGCGCGCCGTTCGCCGTCCTTGTAATAGGCATTGCCGCCATCGACCACCAGGTCGCCGGGGCTCAGTAACGGAGTGATCGAGTCCAGTGCCGCTTCAGTCGCTTCACCGGCCGGCAGCATCAGCCAGACGATGCGCGGCGCCTGCAGCGCGGCAACCAGTTCCGCGACTCCGGCGCAAGCCAGATGCCCGGTTTCGGCGGCAATGGCCTGGCTGACTTCATGGCTGCGGTTGTGCACCGCGATGCGCATGCCCTTGCGCGCCAGACGGCGCGCCATGTTGCCGCCCATCCGCCCCAATCCGACGATTCCGAATTCCATGTTTTCTCCCAGTTTTTCTGTATCGGCCCGCATCAATCGTGCCAATTCCAAAGCATGATAGAACGCGGGGGTGACGTGAAAGTTTCAAATTCCACGCACCGGTTTGGCGCAGCGGACGCACTCGAATCAGGCAAGCAGGCCGGGGAAAAGTGTGCCCAGCCCGCTGGCGATCATCTCGATGGAAATGGCGGCGATGATCAGGCCCATCAGGCGCGTCACCACGTGAATGCCGGTTCTGCCGAGACGTCTGGCGATCATCGGCGCGGCGCGAAATGCCAGCCACACCGACAGCGCCACCAGCGCCACCGGAATCAGCAGCATGCCCTGGTGCATGACGTTGCCCTGCACCGCACCCGACGCCACGATGACGTGGGTGATCGCACCGGGTCCCGCCAGCAGTGGCACGCCCAATGGCACCGCGCCGACCGAATCCTTCTCCTCGGCTTCCGCCGCCTCGTCCTCGGTCTGCCGTTGCGGGCTGACATGCGCCTGCACCATCGACAGCGCCAGCAACAGCAACAGCAGTCCGCCGGCCACCGAAAATGCGGCGAGGCGTATGCCGAGGAACATCAGCAAGGGTTCGCCGGCGAAAATGAACAGTGCCAGCACGCCGAGCACGGTGAGAGCAGCGATCCGCGCCGCTTGATGGCTTTGCGCCAGGGTATAGCCCTGAGTGGCCATGAGGAAAATCGGGATCACGCCGATCGGATCGACGATGGCAAACAGCGCGAAGGCAGACTTGGAGAGCTCGAAAAAATCCATGCCCGCATCATAGCCGCAGGGCGCCGCGGATTTCTAACGCTTGCGGAACACCAGATCCCACACCCCGTGTCCGAGGCGCAGGCCGCGCTGCTCGAACTTGGTCAGCGGGCGGGTGTCCGGCCGCGCTGAAAAACCATCCGCGGTATTGGCGAGCCCAGGTTCGGCGGACAGGACCTCGAGCATCTGCAGCGCGTAGTCCTCCCAGTCGGTAGCCAGATGCAGATAGCCGCCCGGCGCGATACGCTCCGCGAGCAGGCGCACGAAAGGCGGCTGGATCAGGCGGCGCTTGTTGTGGCGCTTCTTGTGCCAGGGATCCGGGAAGAAGATATGCACGCCGGCAAGGCTGCCAGGCGCGAGCATGTGAGTGAGCACTTCCACTGCGTCATGCTGGATGACGCGGACATTGTCGAGACCACGTTCGCCGAGCCGCTTCAGCAGCGCACCGACCCCCGGAGTGTGGACCTCCACCCCGAGGTAGTCGTTCTCCGGATGAGCTGCGGCGATTTCCGCCAGGCCCTCGCCCATGCCGAAGCCGATCTCGAGGATTTTCGCTGCGTTGCGGCCGTAGGCGGCGTCGAGATCGAGCAGGCTGGACTGATAAGGCAAGAGATAGCGGGGGCCGAGTTCCGCCAGCGCCCGGGCCTGGCCGGAGCCGACGCGACCGGCGCGCAGCACGTAGGAGCGGATGCGCGGATGTCCGCTTTCGGCCTGCGACATCGGTTTACTTGCTGCCGCTGATCAGGCCGGAGGTCGGCGAACTCGGGCTGGCCTGATAGACCTTCTTCGGCATGCGCCCGGCCAGATAGGCTTCGCGCCCGGCCTCCACGGCTTTTCTCATGGCCGACGCCATCAGCACCGGGTTCTGCGCGCCGGCAATGGCGGTATTCATCAGCACTGCGTCGCAGCCAAGCTCCATGGCGATGGCGGCGTCCGAAGCCGTTCCCACGCCGGCATCGACCACCACCGGCACCTTGACCCGGTCGATGATGATCTGCAAATTCCAGGGGTTCAAAATGCCCATGCCGGAACCGATAAGCGATGCCAGCGGCATGACCGCAACGCAGCCGATGTCCTCGAGTTGTTTGGCGATGATCGGATCATCTGACGTGTAGACCATTACCTGGAAGCCATCCTTGACCAGAATTTCCGCGGCCTTGAGGGTTTCCACCACGTTGGGATAGAGGCTCTGCGGATCGCCCAGCACTTCGAGCTTGACCAGGCTATGGCCGTCCAGCAGTTCGCGCGCCAGGCGCAGGGTCCGGATCGCGTCGTCGGCGGTGTAACAGCCGGCAGTGTTCGGCAGATAGGTGTATTTGGACGGCGGCAGCGCATCGAGCAGGCTGGGCTGGCCGGCTTCCTGGCCGATATTGGTGCGGCGAATGGCGACGGTGACGATTTCCGCACCCGAGGCCTCGACCGCCAGACGGGTCTGCTCGAAGTCCTGGTATTTTCCGGTTCCGACCAGCAGGCGCGATGAATAGGCCTTGCCGGCGATGATGAGTGGTTCCATAAGATTCGCTTGGGGTAATTTAGAGAAGGAATGCAGCGGGAGATCAGCCGCCGCCGACCGCGACCACGATTTCCAGGCGGTCGCCGTCATCAAGCCTGGTTTCGGGATACTGGCTGCGCGGAACGATTTCGCCATTCCTTTCGATCGCCACACGCTTGCCCTGCAGGTCGAGCGACTCGACCAGCCCGGCGACCGACAAGCTGGCGGGGAACTGCCGCGATTCGCCGTTGATGATTAGATTAATCAAAACTTCAATCCAACAACACTATTAAGTAGAATGCCGATTTTAGCGCTTGCGGGCGTCGTATAGTGGCATTACCTGAGCTTCCCAAGCTCATGAGGAGGGTTCGATTCCCTTCGCCCGCTCCAGTTCCGGCGCATCTATGCAGAAATTCCCGGTTTCGACCAAGTGCCGCGCGACGACGGCCCGGCAATACCCATCCGATTATTTTTCATCATCCTGCCGGGCAGCTGAGTCAGAAAAATCACCCCGACGAGATATCAGCTTTTCCTGCCTGGCGTTGCGAGGCCAGGACAGGAGTTTCGACAATCCCGACAAATTTTCGACACCCGGGCTAAAGTTTTCCCGCGGCTTTTCCGAAATACCAGTTGTGCGGTTTTGTGTCCGCTTTTCGACACAGTCGCCGACTACCGAACAGGGCAAACCCGCCGCGAGGCGGGGACGCAAAGTTTCCGGTCTCGCCGGCTTGGCGTTCGGCTCCCGATTAATCACCGGGAGCGAACTGCAAGCCAGCCCCCAAAACACTTGGGGCAAGCGAGATAGCGGGGCCGCCGGCAGCACTCCGGACAGCCCTTCTCCGTCGACGTCGGCCAACCGCCGAGAAACCGTGGGGTGACCAAATGGAGCGCGAAATGCAAGACAACTCAGTGGTGGTGAATTTCAATCAGTACGATCGTTCGCGCCGCGGGCAGCCTTCCGCCGAGAATCTGTTGCTACTGAACGCGTCCCGGGACCTGTTGATCGAAGGTGTGACCCGGGTGCTCAACCGGCAAACCGAGGCGATGGAAAATGCCCTGCAGGGCATGGCTGACCGCTCTCCCATCCTCGGCGTCCGCAACAACTATTACGATGCGCAAAGCGTCCTCAACAAGAAAGCCAACGAACTGCTTGCCAGCTGCAAGGAAGCCTATTGCCGAAAAGTCGCCAGCAGCATAGGGCCGCAGGAAGGTTCATCCGGACTCAGCCTGACCGAACTCTCGCTGGTCCGGGATATCGACCTCGAGCTGGCCCTGGCAGTTGATAAAGCCACATCGCGCCTGCGTTTCAGCAGCGTCGAGCAACTGGTCGCGCTCGATACCCGAGTGGCCTGCCTGCTGGGACGCGCCGATCTGCAGGAAAACGAAAACCCGCTCGGCCCCAAAATCCTCAGCCAGGCATTGCTCGATGGCTTCGACAGTCTCGGCCTGACGCAAAACATCCAGGTGATCCTGCTCAACCAGTTCAATCTGCTGCTGGCTTCGGAGTTGCCGCGCATCTATCAGTCCATCAACACCCACCTCAGCGACCACGGCATCCTGCCCGATTTGAAGATCGGCTCGAAAACCCGGCCTGTCGACAGACGGCCCGGCAGTCACTCAAGCGCCTCCGCCCAAGCTGAAGACTCTGACATTCTGGGTATGTTCGAACGGCTGGCAGCCGGGCCTCACGCGGGTGCCGGAGCAGCGATGAACGGCGCGGGAGCCGGCTTCTCGGGAAGTTCTCCTGCCTACGCCGGCGCAGGGGCCGGCTCAGCGCCCGTCGCCCCCGGGGTTGCCCTGAATCTGCTGGATTCACTTGGTGTCCTGCAGAATGGTCAGTTGCAGCTGCCTGGCGGCGCAATCTATGAATTGCCGATACTCGAGAACAACACGATCCAGAACGTCCTGCGCAACTTGCAGCAAAGCCCGGTCATGCAGTCCGCCTCACCGCTTGACGCAATCATGGTGGATGCCGTCGCGATGCTGTTCGACGTGGTTTTCAACGAGGACGCAATCCCCGACAGGCTCAAGGCTCAGATCGCGCGCCTGCAGATTCCCGTTCTCAAGGCCGCGATGCTTGATCGCAGCTTTTTCTCGCATCGCAACCATCCCGTGCGGCGCATGCTCGACGCAATCGCGGCACTCTCCGTGCGCATCATCGGCTGCGATGACGGGGAGTCCAGCCTGAATGCAATTTCCGACATCGTCACGCATGTTCTCGAGACGTTCGACAAGGACATGGGCGTCTTCGAATCGGCGGCGGACGAACTCGAAGCGCTCGACGCATCGCTCGATCTGCGGATAGACAGTGAACTGCAGCAGGACATAGCCGAAATCAAGCGCGCCGAACGGGCCGAACTGGCACCGGTCGTGGTCCACGACTTCATCAACCGCGCTCTCAGCGAACAGACGGTCGACGACGCGATCCGCTCGTTCCTCAGACGCGACTGGGCCCGTCTCCTGATTGCGGATTACATCGAGGACGGTGAAAACAGCGCCCACTTCAGCAGCCATGTTGAAACCATGCGTGAGTTGGTATGGAGCATCCAGCCCAAACCCGACATGGATTCTCGGCTGATGCTGGTGAGAATACTGCCCGGCCTGCTGAAGCGCCTGCGCGAGAGCGTGGCCGCTATCGATATGGATCCTGATCAGACCGAGGTCTTCTTCGCCACGCTGGTCATCCTCCACGCCAACGCGGTGCGCCCCGGCAATCTCACCGTCCCGCTTCCACAAGTGTCCGAAAGCACCCTGGCGAGCCTCGAGGAGGAAGTGCCCGCGATCGCTGCCACCGAGACCCACAAAGTCCCCGCCGAGCCCGAAATCGATGACGATTTCACCCTGCGCGCCCGCAGCCTGAACAAGGGGGATTGGGTGGAATTCCATTACGACGACGGCACCTTCCGCTGGGCGCGCCTGGGCTGGGTCAGCGGCATCAAGAACACCTACCTGTTCTCCGACCAGGACGGGCTGAACAGCTTCTCCATCGGGCTGCATCGCCTGGCCGAAAAACTGCGCCGCGGCGAGGCGCTGGTGGTCGAACGCAAGTCCATCACCGATTCCGCTTTCGGCAAGCTGTTCAACATGTTCCGCCAGAAACTCGGCCACGCCTGAGTCTCCTCCTGCCCATCTATTGATTGGCCATTTCACCCCGGTTACCCTGCCGGGGTGAAAAGTTTTTCCTCCCGCGTCATCGACTGGCAGCGCCAGCACGGCCGCCACGACCTGCCCTGGCAGGCCAGCAGCGACCCCTATCTGATCTGGCTGTCGGAAATCATGCTGCAGCAGACCCAGGTCGCGACGGTCATTCCCTATTTCCAGCGTTTCATCGAACGCTTTCCGGATGTGGCGACGCTCGCCGCAGCCAACGAGGACTCGGTACTGGAACTCTGGAGCGGACTCGGGTATTACAGCCGCGCGCGCAATCTGCATGCCGCTGCAAAACAGATCGCCAGCTGCCATGAAGGGAAAATCCCCGATACGCGTAATCCACTGCAGATGCTGCCCGGAATCGGCCGCTCGACAGCAGCCGCGATTGCCGCCCTCGCCTTCGGACGGGCTGAGGCGATACTCGATGGCAACGTAAAACGGGTGCTGGTTCGCCATGCCGCCATCGATGGCTGGCCGGGCGAGAAAAAGGTCGAAGCCGCGCTCTGGCATTTGGCGGAATCGCGTCTGCCGCAACAGGATATCGAAGCCTACACGCAGGGAATGATGGACCTCGGTGCAGCCGTCTGCACCCGCAGCCGCCCTGCCTGTCACGCCTGTCCGGTCCAGGACGATTGTCAGGCCCGCCTGCAGGATCGCTGGGCCAGCCTGCCTGTCCCCCGCCCGAAAAAGACCCTGCCGGAAAAACATGTGCAGATGTTGCTGCTGCTCGACCGGGGCGAGCTGTTGCTGGAAAAGCGGCCGCCAAGTGGCATCTGGGGCGGCCTGTGGAGTCTGCCCGAACTACCGGCGGACATCGATGCCATGGACGGCTGCAGGATGCGCTACGGTCATACGCCTCATTCCCGGCAGGCCCTGCCCTCGCTCCGCCACAGCTTCACCCACTTCCGGCTGCATATCCAGCCGGTCTGCCTGCATCTCGTGCCACGCGTTCTCTCGGTCGCTTCCCCCGGACAGCAGTGGCTGACGCCCGCGGCCGCCCTGCAGACGGCCCTGCCCGCGCCGGTACGCACGCTCATCCATCAGCTTGCCTGAACCGCGCCCCATTGGACCACTGTCCTTTCAATCCAGCTCGCAAGCCCGGGCGCATTGATCGGCACCTCGATGGTCTGCGGACGTGCTATACAAAAAGCCGCGACTTTCGATCAGGAGGCTGAAAATGCAGACCAATTCGAATATCTCACCTGAAATCGAGTTCGACAGCGACGGGTTCCTCGTCGATCCGTCAGTATGGAACGAAGCTGTGGCGGAGCGCATCGCCAGTGCCGACGGGATCGGTCATCTCGATGATGTGCAGCTTGGCGTGTTGCGTGCCCTGCGCCAGGAGTTCAGCAAACACGGCAGCGTGATCGCCTTGAGCCACGTTTGTCACCTCAGCGGCCAGCGCGCGGACTGCATGCAGCGACTGTTTCCCAATCCGCGTGAAGCATGGCGGGTCGGAGGCCTGCCAAACCCAGGCGAGGAGGCCAAGGCCTACCTGTAGCGAAAAAATCTGCTTTGGCCGGCCGTGGGTGCTGGTGATTAACGGCGTCGAGACGCCTGCCGCAGGAGTTCGCTGGCATCGATTCAGAGCCTCGCGAGTTCCGCGCGGGTCGACCGGGCATCCGCCACGGCCCCGGCCAGTTCATAGCTCCGTGCCGCCTCTGCCAGCCAGCGACCCGCGGCCGCCCAGTCGCGCTGATCGCGCGCCAGCCAGCCTCGATAGCGGGCAGCGACCGCCTGCCAGTACAGGTCGCCCACGAGTTCGATCAGGATAGCGCCCTCCTCCAGCCGCGATGCCGCCTCGGCGAAACGCCGCTGCTCGCGGTACAGGTTGCCGAGGTTCATCAGGTGCTTGCCGAGATGGTGGAAATGGCCATGCTCGCGGTTGATCGCGATCGCCTCCTGCAGCCGCTGCTCCGCAGCCACGGGCTGGCCGAGGGCCTGGAAGATCAGCCCGAGATTGTTGAGGCTGGCCGAACGCTCGGACAGATCCGGATTCAGCGGAATTGACTCGAGATAGAGCGCAATCGCATTGCTGGCGTCCAGCCGCTCCCACATCAGCCCGGCGAAGTTGTGCAGGGCGGTGGCGAGGTTCTGCCTACTGGTCTCGCCGCGCGCCCGCGCCAGGGCAGCCTGGCCATATTGCATGGCCTCGCGCTCGCGTCCGAGCTTGCGCAGGGTAACGGTCAGCCAGTTGTAGAGATAGGTGCGCGCTTCGCCCTGAGGCTGAAGCGCCTCGACACGGCGCAGGATGTCAAGGGCGGCGACGAAGCGCCCGGTCTCGTAGGCCGCGCGGGCTTCGCACATCAGTGCCGAGCCGTCCCGCGCCTGTTCGGCCAAGCGCAGGTGCGCCAGCTTCTCCGCCCGGACGTAATCAAAGGCTGCGAGCGCGTCGTGGCACTCATCGGCGCCGGCCCATCCTGGCAGGCAGGCGCAGAAAAGGAGGCTAATCCAGCGGCGTGTCGACATAGGCCGATCCTCCGGGGCAGCCGGAGTTGTAATGCCTGACCCCGGCGCGGGTATAGGGCATGGGGCGCCCCGGACCGCCGCTACCGGGCTCGATCTGGAAATGGACTCTGACCTCGTGCAGCATGGGTCGGCGCTTGGCAGGATCGGGGGTGCGCGGCGTCCGGCAATCGAAGCTCACGGCGTCAAGCAGCTCCGGGTCGGCCCTCGACAACGCCTCGCGCAGCTCGACAAGACTGACCTCGCGGCCCATATGGCGGCCGATCTCGCCGCCGATGGCGCGGTTGACGCGTTCGGTCAACTCGGCCGAGGCCGTGTAATAGGCCTCCGCCGGCATGCCGGAACAGCTGCCGTGCTTGGCCCATTGGTAGCGATCAAGGCAGCCGGCTGCACCGGGCATCACCTTGTCGAGCCGCGCGCGGGCTGGAGTCGTCAGGCTGAGCGGCGGCAAGGAGCAAAACGCGCCGCGCGATTCCCCCTTGCAATAGGCGGGGTGCCTGCGGTCGAGGCGATTCGGCCACAAGCCATGCAGGGTCAGGGGCATTGCCTGGAAGGACGGGGCCGACAGGTTGCGGCATTGCGCGTAGGACTTCTTGCGCTCCGGCTGGTCCTCGCAGAACGCGGGCGCGACGCTCAAGGCCAGCAGGTAGTAATCAAAACGCGCAGGCTCGGCACAACCGCCTTGCGGCAACAACAAAAAGGCAGCGAGGATCCACTTCCAGGACCGCGTCAGGAATTTCGGCATGGGCGGCAGTTTGCCACAAACGCCCCGCGCCACGATCAACACGAAACGCGTTGCCCGAGACGGATTCCGGTAAAATCTGCGGCTCTATTTTCAGGAGTGTTCAACATGTCGATGGCCGACCGCGACGGCGTCATCTGGTACGACGGCAAGCTCGTACCTTGGAGAGAAGCCACCACCCACGTACTCACCCACACCCTGCATTACGGCATGGGCGTCTTCGAGGGAGTGCGCGCCTACAAGGCCGAACAGGGCACGGCGATCTTCCGTCTCGACGAGCACACCGACCGGCTGTTCCGCTCGGCCCACATCCTCGGCATGAAAATGCCCTACGACAAGGCGACGATTTCCGCAGCGCAGCTCACCGTCGTGCGCGAAAACAAGCTCGAATCCGGCTACCTGCGGCCGATGGCCTTCTTCGGCTCGGAAGCCATGGGCATTTCGGCGAAGAACCTGTCGGTGCACGTCATCGTCGCCGCCTGGCCATGGGGTGCCTACCTCGGGCAGGAAGCTCTGGAGCATGGCATCCGCGTCAAGACCAGCTCGTTCTCGCGCCACCACTCCAACGTCACCATGTGCAAGGCCAAGGCCAATGGCAACTACATGAACTCCATCCTCGCGCACAAGGAGGCCGAGACGGACGGCTACGACGAGGCGCTGCTGCTGGACGTCGACGGTTTCGTTTCGGAAGGTTCGGGCGAAAACATCTTCATCGTCCGTGACGGCAAGCTCTATACACCGGATCCGAGTTCGGCCCTGGTCGGCCTGACCCGCGACACCATCATCCAGCTGGCGGAGGAAATCGGCCTGAAGGTGGTCGAAAAGCGCATCACCCGCGACGAGGTCTACATCGCCGACGAAGCCTTCTTCACCGGCACCGCCGCCGAAGTCACGCCGATCCGTGAGCTCGACAACCGCCAGATCGGCTCGGGTGACCGCGGCCCGATCACCGCGCGCCTGCAGTCCATGTATTTCGACTGCGTGCATGGCCGCGACAAGCGGCATACCGATTGGCTGACCGTCATCTAGAGGCGCGACATGAACCAAGGCCGAGAGAACAAGCAGCGCATCATCGAAGTATCCGAAGACGACCTGCCGCTGCATTGCCCGATGCCCCGGCATGCCGACTGGAACGCCCATCCTCGCGTCTATCTGCCGATCGAGACAAGCGGCGAGGCACTCTGTCCCTACTGCGGCACGCTGTATCGCCTGAAGGGCAGGCCTAGCGGCGGACACCACTGAACAACACCCAACCCGGAGGAGAAGCACATGAAGCGTTTTATCCAAGTTGTCGTCCTCGCCGTCCTGGTAGCCGGCCCCGCCCACGCCGCAGGTCCCCAGGACCAGCAGGCCGAGATGAAAAAGATGCAGGAAGCCCAGGCCAAGATGATGGCGGCCATGATGACCGAGACGAAGAGCAGGCTCGGCTTCAAGGAAACCATTGCCGCGCTGCAGGAAGCCGCCAAGAAGCGCGGCTGGCAGGTCGGCCAGGCGATCGACATGCAGGAAGTGATGATCAAGGCCGGACAGAAGAACGCCAAGCCCTTCACCGTTCTGCCGATGTGCAAGCAGGATCTCGCCGAAAGCCTGCTGAAAACCCAGGCGGAGCAGAAAGCCATGCCGTTCGCACCCTGCCGCATGAGCGTTTTCGAAGGCACCGACGGCAAAGTCTACATCGCCAAGCCCAATACCGAGTTCATGGCGAAAATGGCCACCCCGGTATTCGAGCCGCTGCTGAAGAAGTTCGTCGAGGAAGAAAAGGCCGTACTGGCGAATATTGCTCAATAATTCCGTCCCGGCGGCGGGACCTGGGAAAGCTCAGATACGCCCACCGCGTCGGCAGCAAATCGGATTCAAACTCCGCAAGCGCCGTGTTCCGGAACATTTCGCAAAAGCCGCCCTTTGTCGCTTCGATATCGGTTGCGGCCTGATTCATCAGCGCACTTCGGGCATGGAATTTTGCGTGCCCCGAATCAGCTGTTGTAGCCTTGGTCCAAGCCCAGGCCGGGAATCAACGCCCTTCTTTTTTCATCGAATCCAGCCTTGGAACACCAGCCTTATCACTCATTCCGTTACCGTCCCATAAAATGCCTCACCCAAGCCCTGAAGCCGCCGAAGCCGCTTTCTACGCCTCCTTCGAGGCGCGCGACCTGGATGCCATGATGGCCGTCTGGGCTGAAGACGACAGCATCGCCTGCATCCATCCGCTTGCCGCGCCGTTGAATGGACGCGTTGCCGTCGCTGCGGGATGGCGCAGCATGTTCGAAGCCGCCGGGCAGTTCCGGGTGCAGGTGGAAAGCGTCCACGAAGCGCGCCAAGCCACCCTGGTGATGCGCATCGTCAAGGAACACCTGACCATCGGCCAGGAAGCCGAAGCGCGCCCTCCCATCCTCGCTACCAATGTCTACCGCAAGGACTTCGATGGCTGGCGCATGGTCCTGCACCATGCCTCGCCGCTCAGGGTCGGCGACACTCCGCCGACACGCACCCCGCCGCCGGTTCTTCACTGAACATGAGCGGATTGTCGTCCGTGCCGCAACATCGCATGCCTCGCGTCCTCCGCTGATCTGCCGATCCTTGCCCGCTGACCGCCCCGTCCCCGTATCCGACTATCGCGCGCCACCGTGGCTGCCCGGCGGTCATCTGCAGACCATCTATACCAGCCTGTTCATCCGCACCCCGCGCGTCTTTTACCGACGCGAACGGGTGGAACTGGCGGACGGTGATTTTCTCGACTTCGACTGGGTCGACGCCGACCCCGCCGCACCTGTCGTGGTGCTGCTCCACGGCCTGGAAGGCAGTTCGAACAGCCACTATGCCCGCCACCTCATGCACAGCGTGCGGGCACGCGGCTGGAACGGAGTCGTCGCGCACTTCCGTGGCTGCTCGGGTGAGGACAACCGGCTGCCGCGCGCTTATTTCGCCGGCGACAGCGACGAAATCGGCCGCATCCTCGAGCACGTAAAGGCGCGTCATCCCGGGCAGTTGCGCCATGCCGTCGGAGTCTCGCTCGGCGGCAACGCCCTGCTCAAGTGGCTGGGCGAACAAGGTGCGGCCGCGGAAGCCTGGATAGCAAGCGCCGCAGCGGTCTCTGCCCCGGTCGACCTGACCGCCGCCGGGCAAACACTGGACCGGGGATTCAACCGCCATGTCTATACCGCGCGCTTCCTCGCCACGCTCAAGGCCAAGGCACTGCGCAAGGCGCAACAGTTTCCCGGGCTGCTCGATACCAAGGCGATCGCGGCGGCGACCACCTTCCGCGAATTCGACACCCTGGTGACCGCGCGCCTGCACGGCTATCGCGATGCCGAGGACTACTGGCAACGGGTTTCGAGCAAGCCCTTGCTGCGATTCATCACCCTGCCGACTCTGGTCATCAACGCCAGGAACGATCCCTTCCTGCCGGCTGCGACCCTGCCGGCAGCGCACGATGTTTCTGCCGCAGTGACCCTCGAACAGCCGGAAACAGGCGGCCACGTCGCCTTCCCCGCCGGCCCGTTCCCGGGAAACATCGACTGGCTGTCGCGGCGCCTGATCGCTCATTTCGACATGCGGCACGGTTAAAATCGCGACAGCGGCAACATGCCTGGAATCAAGACCCACTTACGGATTGCACCATGACCTCCTATCCCAAAGAGATTTTCAAGGCCTACGACATTCGCGGCATCGTCGGCAAAACCCTGACGCCTGAAATCGTCGAAGCCATCGGCCACGCCATCGGCTCCGAAGCCGCGGCACGCAGCCAGAAGGAAATCTGCATCGGCCGCGACGGCCGGTTGTCCGGAGCGGAACTCGCCGCCGCGCTGGCGCGTGGCATACGCAAGGCCGGTATCGGCGTCGTCGACCTCGGCATGGTCGCCACGCCGATGACCTATTTCGCTGCCTACCAGCTCGGCACCAACAGCGCGGTGATGGTCACCGGCAGCCACAACCCGCCCGACTACAACGGCCTGAAGATGGTGCTCGGCGGTGAAACCCTGTCGGGCGACAGTATCCAGAAGCTGCGCCAGCGCCTGGAAAACAACGAGCTCGCCCACGGTGCCGGCAGCTTTCGCGAATACGCCATCGCCGGCGAATACATCGCGCGCATCGTCGGCGACGTCAAGCTGGCGCGGCCGATGAAAATCATCGTCGACTGCGGCAACGGGGTTGCGGGCGCCTTCGCGCCCAGGCTTTATCGCGACATGGGCTGCCAGGTCGAGGAACTGTTCTGCGAAGTCGACGGTAACTTCCCCAACCATCACCCCGATCCCTCGGTGCCGAAGAACCTGCAGGACCTGATCGCCGCGCTGAAGAGCAGCGACGCCGAGATCGGACTCGCCTTCGATGGCGACGGCGACCGCCTGGGCATCGTCACCAAGGACGGCAGCATCATCTATCCCGACCGCCAGCTGATGCTGTTCGCCGACGACGTACTGTCGCGCAACCCCGGCGCGGAAATCATTTTCGACGTCAAATCGACGCGCAAGCTGTTTGACTGGATTCGCGATCGCGGCGGCCGCCCGCTGCTATGGAAAACCGGCCACTCCTTCATCAAGGCCAAGATGAAGGAAACCGGCGCGCTGCTGGCGGGTGAGATGTCCGGCCACGTCTTCTTCAAGGAACGCTGGTACGGTTTCGACGACGGCCTGTATGCAGGCGCGCGCATGCTCGAATACCTCTCCAGACAGGCCGACATCGATGCCACCCTGCACGGCCTGCCTGACACCGTCAACACTCCCGAACTGCAGATCAAGATGGCCGAGGGCGAGCATTACGCGCTGATGGAGACGCTGCAGAAGACCGCCGAATTCCCCGGCTCGCGCGAAGTCATCACGCTCGACGGGCTGCGGGTCGAATATGCCGACGGCTTCGGCCTGGCACGGCCGTCCAACACCACACCGGTCATCGTGCTGCGTTTCGAGGGAGACAACGCCGGGGCCCTTAAGCGCATCCAGGAAGAATTCCGCCGCGTCATCCACGCCGCTGCGCCGGCCCTCGATCTGCCCTTCTGATCCGCAAGGACGCAGGACAAATCGGGCCGGCTGGAATGATGTCCGCTGACGTGCGGATCGAGGGTTGCCGGATTTTCGTTCCAAACCCGGCGGCACCGTGCTATACAAACACCAGGATTCACAACGACAGGGGGAGATCGAAATGACGCAAATCATCGTAGAAACCAGCCCGAGCGCCGAACGGCTCGCCAGCCTCGGCGTCGACCATTGGCAGGTCTGGGAAAAGGAAGTCTCCAAGTTTCCATGGGAGTATTTCGAGGACGAGATCAGCTACATACTCGAAGGCCGGGCGATCATCACCCCGGAAGGCGGCGCCCCTGTAGAGATCAGCAAGGGCAATCTGGTCACCATCCCTTCCGACATGATCTGCATCTGGAATATCGTCGAACCGCTGCGCAAGCGCTACCACATCGGTTGAGCGCCGCGATGTTCTGTTTCGCACTGGATCGTGCCCGGCGCCGGAGTTGAAATCCATCATTGACTGCCTGCTGTTCCGGGCCGAAACGGTCAACCCGATCCCGCTGGAGGATGTCAGCGAGCACATCGGCGATGCGGACAATTTCATCTGGATCGAGCTGGCTTCGCCCGACAGCCGCACCATCACCCAGCTGGGTGAGGAGTTCGGACTGCACGAACTGGCGCTGGAAGACGCCATCTCCATCCACCAGCGCACCAAGCTCGAGGAATATGGCGGTCATCTGTTCATCGCGGCGCGCACCGCGCAGTTGTGGGAGGGCCGGATCGCGATCGGCGAAAGCCATCTTTTTGCCGGTGCCAATTTCCTCATCGCGATACGCCATGGTGCAGGCAGCGACTACCAGCGCGTTTCCGAACGGCTACGCTATCGCAAACCGAAAATCAGGCCGGGAGCACCGTATGCTCTTTATCTGGCGCTCGATCTGATCGTCGACCAGTTCAGGCCGGTCATCGAGAACATGCAGGAGCGCTTTCAGTCACTCGAAAGCCTGCTGCTGGAAACCCGGCAGCCCGGGCGAAAAAATCTCGAGAACCTGTATGCGCTGAAGCGCGAACTCACCGCCTTGCGCGATGCCGTCGATCCGATGCAGGAAATCACCCAGGACCTGATCCGCCTGCATCCGGAATTCGTCACCCGCGAACTGCGCGCCTACTATCGCGACGTGCATGACCACGCGGTGCGCGTTTCTTCCGCCATCAGCCACTTGCGCAACTCGACCTCCGATGCCATGCAGTTCCATCTCGCCTCGCTGTCGCTGAGCCAGAACGAGTCGGTGCAGAAACTGGCCGGATGGGGCGCACTGCTGGCCATGCCGACCGTGGTTTTCAGCCTCTACGGGATGAATTTCAGCAACATGCCGGAACTGGATTGGCCGTGGGCATATCCGGCACTGCTGGTTCTGACCGGCCTCGGCATGCTGAGGCTGTACCGGCACCTGCGAAAACGCGGCTGGATCTAGCCGCCTGGCTCAGCGCGGCGATGCGCTGGAATAGCGGATCCGGGTGCCGCCGTCGTCGCGGCGCTCGATCCAGGCCAGATGCAGATTGCCCGCATCGTCGAGCGCCGCTACCGGATCGGACTGTGAACCAGGACCCGCAGCACCGCGTGGCGCCATGTCCTCGCCGAATGCCTCGCCGTCCCACTCGCTCATCCAGATGTCCGCCGTGCCATCGCGCTCGTCGTCCCACACCACCAGCAGCCGTCCTGCGCCGTTGCCGACGACCTGCGCGTGCCATTGCGCCATGTTGGCGCCGAAGCTGTCCTGCACCATGAGGTTGCGGCCGTAGCTGCGGCCGCCATCGCTGCTGAGGCCGGCGTAAACATCGTAGCCGGAAAGGAAATCGCGCTTGTCGAGCCAGGCCGCCGCCACGCCTTTCGCTCCCCATGGCGTGAGGGTCGGGCGCATCGCGCCGACCCCGGCACCGAGTCCCTGCACGCTGCCGCTGGGAACTTCGCTGAGACGCGCCGGTGCAGAGAAAACCTTGCCATCCTTGCTGTGGCTGTGCATCGGCACCGTGTGCTTGTGGCGGCGATCTTCCCACACCACCGCCAGGCTGCCATCGCCGGCCACCGCGAGGGCGGGCCAGGCCTGTTCGTCGAGCGGCTCGCGCGGCTCGACCGGATGGACCGCATCGAGCGCGAGCGCGGATTCATCGAGTGCCAGATGGCCGACGACGATGCGGCGGAACCTGCCCGCCTGCTCGGCCCAGGCGGCGTAAATCTTGCCCGCGCCGGCAGCCAGCGTCGCCTGCCCGGCCTCGGCGCCGGACAGGGTCAATGCCGGGGCTGCGCCAGGCACGACCCGGGCCCGCACTCTGCCCGCCTCTTCCCAGGCTGCGACGAAGCGCCCGCCGCCCAATCCGAGCACCACGGGCTCGTAGCAGGATTGCTCGCTCAGGCGGATTTCGTTGGCGAAGGATTTTGCCGGGGACTCCCTGAATGCCACATAGCAATGCGGCGTGCCGCTGCGGTTGTCTTCCCAGGCCACCGCGACGGTCTGCGCCGATACCGCGACGCCCAGGCGATTGGCCGATTCGAGATGATGAAAGATGGCGGCGCCATGCACCGAACTGACGCTCAGCGGCTCGGCGAATTGCCAGCCTGCCTGGAGCGGATGGACGAACAGTGAGGCCGCCAGAAAAATCAGTGCCCTCATGACTTGTCGCCCAGGAACTCCAGCAGCGTCTTGCTCTTGTAATGCCCCTCGCGGACATAACGATCGTAGTCGCGGAAGTCCTTCACCGTCTTGAATCCGGGGATCTGCACGATGCGCTCGCCCTGCGGCGTGAAATAGACGAACAGCGGGGTGGCGAAGGCCTTGAGCCGCACGCCGAGCTCGGCTTCGGTGATGCGCTCGCCGTTCGGCAGCGTCAGCCGACGGCCGGATTCGGCGTCGACGTAGACCAGCTCGTAGTTCTGCGTATAGAGCTTCCGCAGCCCCTCGTCGGAGAAGGTCTGCTTGTTGGTGTGGTCGCACCAGGCACAACCATAGCGGCCGAAGTAGACGAATATCGGCTTGCCGCTCGACTTCGCCGCCTTCAGGCCGGCATCGAAGCCGACGAAGGGATAGCCCTTGGGGGGATCGGCCTGAACCGATGCTGCCCACAACATGCTCGCTGCCAACCACGCCCAGATTATTTTCATCGCGACTCTCCGCCTTGTGATGCCTTCATTCTGGTAAATTCGTCCATCAATGCAATCCTATTTTTCTACCTCATGAGCTCCGACCTCGTTCGCATCGGCCTGGTTTCCATCAGCGACCGCGCCAGTAGCGGCGTCTACGAAGACCGTGGACTGCCGGCGCTGAAGCAGTGGTTCGACAATGTGCTGGCCAACCCTCTGGAAACCGTCGAACGCCTGATTCCCGACGAGCAGGACGAGATCGAGGCGACGCTGATCGAACTCGCCGAGCGGGAACAGTGTGCGCTGATCCTGACCACCGGCGGCACCGGGCCGGCGCCGCGCGACGTCACGCCCGAGGCCACGCTGGCGGTCGCCGACAGGGTGCTGCCCGGATTCGGCGAGGCGATGCGCGCGGTATCGCTGAAATATGTGCCGACCGCGATCCTCTCGCGCCAGGTCGGGGTGGTGCGCGGCGCCAGCCTGATCCTCAACCTGCCGGGCCAGCCCAAGGCGATCGCCGAGACGCTCGACGGCGTGTTCGCCGCCGTGCCCTACTGCATCGATCTCATCGGCGGCCCCTATCTCGAGACGCGGCCCGGCACGATCGCCGCGTTCCGCCCGAAGTCGGCCCAACGGCCGGCCGGAGGCGGCGCATGACGGCCGTGCTCGACGCACTGGGGCGCGCGCTGCGCGACCTGTTCCGCTTCCGCGTGCTATGGATCGTAATGTGGCCGATCCTCGCTGCCAGCCTGCTGTGGCTGGCAGTGGGCATCACTTTCTGGAGCACCTTCTCCGGCTGGATCACCCAGGGTCTCGACGCGATCGGCATCCAGGTCTGGCTCGAGGGCGTCGAGCCGCGCTGGATCGCCCACGGCATCCAGGGCATGCTGCACCTCATGCTGTTCGTGCCGCTGGTCTTCCTCACCGCCCTGCTGATCACCGCGCTGTTCGCCATGCCGGCACTGATCCGTCTGGTGGCCGAGCGCGACTATCCGCACCTGGTACGCGCCAGCGGCGGCGGATTTTTCGGCAGTCTCCTCAATGCCCTGATCGCGCTGCTGATCTTTGTCGTCATCTGGGTCGTCACCCTGCCGCTGTGGCTGATCGGGGTCGGCGTGATCATGCCCTTCATCGCTGCCGCCTATCTCAACCAGCGCCTGTTCCGCTACGACGCGCTGGCCGAACACGCCAGCCACGAAGAAATGCGCAGCCTGTTCGAATCGCGACGCCCGGCATGGTGGGGTCTCGGATTGCTGACCGGTCTGATCCAGTTCGTCCCGCTGCTCAATCTCTTCGCGGCGGTACTGGCAGGCCTGGCGTTCATCCACTACGGACTGGCACGGCTTGACGAGATGCGTGCCTCGTCGCCGCCGCCCCCGCTTCAATAACTGCTGCGAAACGCCGCGCCGAAGTTGATCTCGTGGGCGGTGGTCGGGCCGATCAGGCACTGCTCCAGACCCTGCGGCATGACCGCCCGACCAGCGCCGTCGATCAGGCGCCCCGCCATGATTTCCGCCTGATAGCGCCGCGCAGATTGCGGCTGCTCGGGATCAGCGTAGCCGATCGGGTAGACCGGCCGGCCGTCCTGATCGTACTTGTCGGTCGCGCCCAGGGTGTGCAGCAGTTCGTGGGCGACGACGATGTTGTTCTGCGATTGCTGGCGCGGGTCGGCAAAAACGTGAACCACGCCGATCAGGCCCTTCTGCAAGCCCAGCGAATGCTCCAGCGCCACCCCGTCCCCGGGCGCGTGATAGAGCAAAAACAATTTGATCTTGCCGAGTTCCGGCAGCAACACCCCCGACTGCCGGTACACCCACCAGCGCATTTTCAGGCTCCAAGCCATGATCTTCAGCACATTGCCGTCACGTGGTGGGGCGGGTGGGATTTCCGCGAGTTCCGGCTGCAGGCTCAGGGTCATCGCCGGTGAGCGGCGGATCCCGTAGCGTTCGAGTTCACGTTCGAGAAAGGCATTGATGTCGCTGAAGTCGCCTGCCTTCAGCGCGCGGATCGCCGCCGCGGCCTGTGGCGAGCCGTCGCCGTTGATCGGGGTCACGCTCACCTCGAGCGGGGCCCGCCAGCTGCGCACCATGGTCTGCTCGAGCCAGGTCAGGCTGATGGCGGCGGCCAGCACACCCAGCAGCAGCAGGATGCGCAATCGACGAAAACTCATGGCGGAAACACCGGACAAGGGATTCAAACATAACGGCAAAGCCTCGCACGGCTTGAAGCATCACGCGCCGGGACGGCCCTGAGCGCCGGGCCCAGCCGTTCCTGCTACGCGCATTGCCTGCCGTGACAATCAGGGTGCGGGCGTGGCCGGAGCGGCAGCGCCAGCCTCGCCCCCGGACGTAGCCTCCGGCAGCTGGCGTGCCCCCAGGCTCATCTTGCTGCCGACCAGCTTGTCCTTTGCGGATTGCTCGACGGGAGCATCGATGCCAACACGGCCGGGTTCGAGGCCCAGCCTGACCAGGGAATCGCGCATCGCCTCGCCCCGCGCCTGCGCGAGCTTGAGCAGGGCGTCGTCGGCGATCTTCGTCTGTTGGGTCAGTCGTTCCAGCAGTTCGGCATGGAAGGCCGAGGCAGGGCCCTCGTCGCGGGTCTTGAAGCGGCGGGCGAGCCGCTCGATCGCCTGGCT
>JBAPWR010000041.1:0-1679 GCA_049283775.1 Thiobacillus sp. | reverse complement strand
GTCCAACAGATGCTGTTTCTCGCAAGACACTCATCGGTTTCCGATTCAGAAATGTGCAATTTTCCGCAAGTTCACGGGAAGCGGCGGAATTGCGCGGAGGCATACTGCTGTCTGCCGCACAAGCGATTGCTCCGATTGACGCCGAAATTGCGGGAAATGGCCATTTCTGGACGGAAACCTAGCGGTCCACGTCTGCCATCACGTAGTCGATACTGCCGATAATCGCCAGCAGGTCGGGAACCATCAGACCGCGGCTGATGAGCGGTATCATCTGCAGATGGGGAAAGGACGGCGTTCGGATCCGGGCGCGGTAGGCGTGAATCCCCCCGTCGCTGATCAGGTAATAGCTGTTGCAGCCCTTGGTGGCTTCGATGGCCACGCAGGCTTCTCCGGGTGGAACGACCGGTCCCCAGCTGACGCCCACAAAATGGGTGATGAGCGTTTCGATGTCATGCATCGTGCGCTCCTTGAGCGGGGGCGTGGTGAGATGATGGTCCGCCTTGTAGGGGCCGGCGGGCATGTTGGCCAGACACTGCGCGATGATCCGCAGGCTCTGGCGCATCTCCTCGACCCGTACCAGGGCGCGGCCGTAGCAGTCGCCGTGCGCGGCGGTGGGAACCTCGAACTCGAACTGCTCGTAGCCCGAATAGGGGCGCCGGCGGCGAAAGTCCCATGCCAGGCCGCAGGCCCTAAGGCCCGGACCGGTCACGCCCCACTCGACGGCCTCCTCCAGGGTGTAGGCGCCGATGCCCTGGGTGCGGGCCTTGAACATGCGGTTGCGCATGACCATGCCGTCATACTCTTTCAGTCGATCGGGCATGTAGCCCAGAAAATCCGCGACCATCTTTTCCCAGCCCGCGGGCAGGTCCTGGGCCACCCCGCCGATGCGGAACCAGCTCGGGTGCATGCGGCCGCCGGTGATCGCCATGACGATGTCGAACAGGCGCTCGCGATCGTTGAACATGAAAAATACCGGTGACATCATGCCCACATCCTGGGCGAAGGTGCCGTACCAGACCAGGTGGCTGGCGATGCGAAACAATTCCACCAGCATGACGCGGATGACCTTGACCCGGTCGGGCACCCGGATGCCGGCCAGCTGTTCGACCGTCAGCACGTAAGGCAGGTTGTTCATCACCCCGCCCAGGTAGTCGATGCGATCGGTGTAGGGAATGAAGGTGTGCCAGGTCTGGCGCTCGCTCATCTTTTCGGCGCCGCGGTGGTGGAATCCGATTTCCGGCACGGCATTGACGATCTCTTCGCCGTCGAGTTCCAGCAATATGCGAAAGACGCCGTGCGTGCCGGGATGCTGCGGGCCCAGGTTCAAAAACATCAGATCGGTGTCTTCGCCCCGCGACCGCAACCCCCATTTTTCCGGACGAAACCGCAGGGCCTCCTGCGCCTGTTCCTGCCGCTCCGGCGGCATTCTGAAGGGACCCATTTCGCTTGCGCGCGCGGGATGCTCCTTGCGCAGCGGATGGCCTTCCCAGGTCGGCGGCAGCAGGATGCGCTCCAGGTGCGGGTGTCCGTCGAAACCGATGCCGAACATGTCCCAGGTTTCGCGTTCGTACCAGTCGGCGGCCGGCCACAGATCGGTGATCGTCGCCAGCCGGGGATATTCGCCGCTGAGCGGCACCTTGACGCGGACATCCTCGTTGCGCTCGAAAGACAGCAGGTGG
>JBAPWR010000040.1:0-4605 GCA_049283775.1 Thiobacillus sp. | reverse complement strand
GTGGTGTAGAAGTGGCCGGTGCCCGCAGTGGACTCCAGCTTGATCTTTTCGCGTCCGCCTTTAGCCATGGTGATGCTCCTTAAACTGCTTCGCCGCGTGCGCGGAGATCGGCCAGCACGGCATCAATGCCGTTCTTGTCGATGGTGCGCAGCGCCGCATTGCTCAGACGCAGACGAATCCAGCGATTTTCGCTTTCGACCCAGAACCGGCGATATTGCAGGTTCGGCAGGAAACGACGCTTGGTTTTGTTGTTGGCGTGGGAAACGTTGTTCCCGACCATGGGCTTCTTGCCCGTAATGACGCATACGCGAGCCATGATGCTGCTCCAGTGGGTGGTAGGTAAATTCGAAACCGCGATTTATATCACAGTCACGTTGCGCTGGGCAAGTCTGGCGAGCCCTTACATCTGCCCCGTCTCCATGAAGGACAGGGATGACGGGCCGGCGACGATGAAATGGTCGAGTACGCGAATGTCGACCAGCGCCAGCGATTCCGACAGTCTGCGGGTGAGCAGGCGGTCGGCCTGGCTGGGTTCGGCGACGCCGCTGGGGTGATTGTGGGCGAGGATCAGGGCCGCGGCATTATGGGTCAGGGCACGCTTGACGATCTCCCTCGGGTAGACGCTGGTCTGGGTGAGCGTGCCGCGAAACAGTTCCTCCACCGCCAGCACACGATTCTGTGCGTCGAGGAAGACGCAGCAGAACACCTCATATTCCTTGTCGCGCAGCAGCAGTTGCAGGTAGCGGCGCACCGCCTGGGGCGAGGTCAGGGCGTCGCCGCTCAGCATGTCCTCCGCCAGGGTGCGGCGGGCCATTTCCATCACCGCCTGCAGCAGGGCAAATTTTGCCTCGCCAACGCCAGGAGCGGCACAGGCAGCTTGCCGGTCGGCGCGGCACAGTCCGCCCAGGCCGCCGAAACGCTCGATCAGATCGCGCCCGAGATCGACCGCGCTCTTGCCGGTCACGCCGGTGCGCAGGAATACGGCAACCAGTTCGGCGTCGCTCAGCACCGCGGCACCACGCGCCAGCAGCTTCTCGCGCGGTCGCGCGTCTTCGGGCCAGTCGCGAATCGCCATTTCAGGTCCTCTCCCGTAGAATCCGAGCCCATTGTTGCGCAATTGCGCGGGAAGCGAGATGGTCCGTTCGGCTGTTAAGAAAATCATCCTCGGGGTGACAGGGGGAATCGCCGCCTACAAGGCTGCGGAGCTGTGCCGCCTGCTGGTCAAAGACGGGAACGAGGTGCAGGTGGTGATGACCGAGGCGGCGCAGCGCTTCGTTGCGCCGCTGACCTTTCAGGCCCTGTCCGGCAGGCCGGTGCTGACCTCGCTGTGGGACAGTGCGAGCGGGAGCGGCATGGACCACATCCACCTCTCGCGCGAGGCCGATCTCATCCTGGTCGCCCCCGCTTCGGCGGATTTCCTCGCCCGCCTGGCACTGGGTCGCGCCGACGACCTGCTCGCCACCCTCTGCCTGGCGCGCACCTGCCGGTTGGCTCTCGCGCCGGCGATGAACCGCGAAATGTGGGCACAAGCCGCAACCCGGCGCAACCTGGCGCAGCTGCGAGCGGATGGCGTCGACATCCTCGGTCCGGACGCCGGCGAGCAGGCCTGCGGCGAGGTCGGACCAGGGCGCATGCTCGAGCCCGCGGAAATCCGGGCTGCTGTTACAGGCCTTCT
Organism: Thiobacillus sp.; assembly: GCA_049283775.1. Classification (GTDB taxonomy): domain Bacteria; phylum Pseudomonadota; class Gammaproteobacteria; order Burkholderiales; family Thiobacillaceae; genus Thiobacillus. The sequence continues at coordinate 2,930 of JBAPWR010000040.1, read as the reverse complement.
GGGCAAAGGCGTGCTGGCGGGCAGGCGCGTGCTGATCACCGCCGGGCCCACCTTCGAGCCGATCGACCCGGTACGCGGCATCACCAATCTCAGTTCCGGCAAGATGGGCTACGCTATCGCCCGTGCCGCGGCCGAAGCCGGCGCGCAGGTGCATCTGGTATCCGGTCCAACCTGCCTTGCCACGCCCGCCGGGGTCGAGCGCGAGGATGTGCGCAGCGCGGCCGACATGCACGCTGCGGTGATGCGGGCGGTGCCGGCTTGCGATGTGTTCATCGCGGTGGCTGCGGTGGCGGATTACCGTCCGCTGGCATCGGTGCAGCACAAGCTGAAGAAGGACGGCACGTCTCTCAAGCTGGAACTGGTCGCCAATCCGGATATCCTCGCGGAGGTCGCGGCCCTGCCAGAGGCGCCGTTCTGCATTGGCTTTGCCGCGGAGACCGAGGCGCTGGCCGAGCATGCCGAGGCCAAGCGCCGCCGCAAGAACATTCCCCTGCTGGTCGGCAACCTGGCGCAGGACACGCTCGGCGCAGACGATGCCGAACTGAGCCTGTTCGAGGAAGCCGGTATGCACATGCTGCCGCGTGCCGACAAGCTGACCCAGGCCCGGCGGCTGGTCGTGCACCTGGCGAATCGCCTGAACAACTGATGAAATTCCGACGAAAATTATGAAGATTGATGTCAAGATTCTCGACGATCGCCTGCGCGATCAGCTTCCGCATTACGCGACTGCCGGTTCAGCCGGGCTGGATCTGCGTGCCTGCATCGACAGCACATTGACGCTCAGGCCGGGCGAAACCCAACTGATTCCCACCGGTATGGCGATCCATCTTGCCGACCCTGGCTTTGCAGCGATGATCCTGCCGCGTTCCGGCCTGGGCCACAAACACGGCATCGTGCTGGGCAATCTGGTAGGACTGATCGACAGCGACTACCAAGGCCCGCTGATGGTTTCAGCCTGGAACCGCGGGCAGCAGAGCTTCGAACTGGCGCCGCTGGAGCGGCTGGCGCAGCTGGTCATCGTGCCGGTCGTGCAGGCTGAATTCAACATCGTCGAGAGTTTCGAGGCGAGCGATCGCGGCGCAGGCGGGTTCGGCAGCACCGGCCGTCGCTAGTGTCGGGAAAATTTACAAGCTGACAAAAAACAAGCCCGGCACGTCCGCAATTCCGGGATGGGAGTCCCGGGCATGGGTTTTGCTGATCAAGCCAACTGAGTAGGCAGGCCATTCACCCCTGGTCGGGTGAACGGCACTGTCGTATCGGAGAAACTTGAAAAGCTGAGAGAGCGGCGACTGCCCATGTCCAAACAATCCATACTGCGATTCGGCCTGATCCTGGCTGCAGCCCTGGTGCTGCTGGCGGGCCTGATCACGTTTGGAATTTACCTCGCCCGCCCTCAGGCCGCGGCGATGCCGGAGGCACTCGACAAGCCGGTGATGGCGGCACAGATCGAGTTCATGGCGGAATCGATGCGTCGCACGGCCTCGCGCATTGCGGCCCATCCTCAGACCCAGGCCTGTTTCGAGACGGCCGCGCCCGATATCTGCCAGAGCCAGGCGGCCAATCTTCATGCCCTCAATCAGGATGCGACCGTGCTGTTCGTCACTGACGGACAGCGCCAGCTGCTGCCGGGCTTCCTGCCGGGGGATACCCGCCGGCTGATCGATCGCGCCGGCCAGGATGGTGCGGGCGCCGCGGCGGCGACCTTCAGTCTGTCTATCTCGCAACCCGTCATCAATGAGGCCGGCAAACGTCTCGGTCATGTGATCGTCGAGCAGAGCGTGCCGCAACTGCAGATCCTTTTCGACACCCTGCCGCTGCCGGATGCCGCGGCCTATGCCGAGTTGCAGCAAAGTCAGGGGGACGGTTCGGTCAGCGTGCTGATGCGGCGCGGCAACCAGGCCATCAAGCAGCGCAACCAGCCCGACTGGATCGCGCTCAATGGCACGCCCTGGACGATCGCGGTGTGGCGCAATGACGCGCACAAGATCGAGAGCTTCGCGCCCTATGTCCTGGCCTGGCTGCTGGCCAGCCTGCTGATCGCGATTCTGGTGGTGGCGACGATTCTGACGCTGCGCAACCGGGTGACCGATAATCTGCGCATCCTCGTCAAACTGATCAATGACGTCCGCCAGCACAAGCTGCGCAGCGAATATCCGATCAACCTAAGTGAGTTCGATGCCCCCCTCGACACCATGCTCAAGCTCGGCAAGGTCATGATGGGGAAGCAGAAGGAAGTCAGTACCCAGGCGCGGATGGATCACCTGTCGCAGGTCAACAACCGGCGCGCCTTCGAAGAAAAGCAGAAGGAGTTGTTCGCCAGCCTGAAGGACGGCTGGACCCACAGCCTGCTGATCCTCGACATCGACAATTTCAAGCAGGTCAACGACACCTTCGGCCATGAGGCGGGCGACCAGCTCATCATCAAGTTCGGCAAGGCGCTGAAGACCTGCCTGCGCAACAGCGACTTCATCGCCCGTCTCGGCGGCGACGAATTCTGCGTGCTGTTTCCGTTTACTCCGCTCGAACGTGCCAAGGAGTTGTCAGACCGCCTGCGGGTCAACATGCCAGACAATGTCGAGCTGATTCCGGGGGTGACGCAGAAGCTGTCGTGGAGTGGCGGACTGTCGGAATACAGCCGCGACGACGCGCAGGAGAACGAGGCGCTGGCGCGCGCCGATGCCGCCTTGCTCGAAGCCAAGCGCGCCGGCCGCAACATGACGCGGATCAGGGCCGTCGCCTGAAGCGGCAGCGAATCACGGCAAATCCCAGCAGTCCGAAACACACGATCAGCACCGGCAGATTGCCCCAGAGTACATAAGGCGTGGCGCCGGCATAGCCCTGGATGTCTCCCTTCAACACGCCTTCGGTGAACAGAGGCAGGAAAGCCAGCTGATGGCCCTTTACATCGATGATGGCGGTGACGCCGGTAT
>JBAPWR010000039.1:0-2259 GCA_049283775.1 Thiobacillus sp. | reverse complement strand
CGCCCATCGGGCTGCCGATGGTGACGGTGCGGTTGACCGCGCCCTTGATGCCTTCCGGTGCATGCCCGGATGCCGACATGCCCTCGCGGAACTTGCGCACCATGTAGACGATGTCGTTGCCGACCGGGCACACGGCGGAACAACGGCCACACAGTGTGCAGCTGTTGTAGACCAGTTCCTGCCACGAATCGAGTTCTTCGTCGGTCACCGCTTTCGACAGGCCGACCATCTTTTTCAGCCGTCCGAGCAGGGTGTATTCCTGCTCGTAGACGCGGCGCAGCGGCTCGAGCTTGTGGATCGGCGTGTACTTGGGATCGCCGGTCTCCGTATAGAACAGGCAGGCCTCGGCACACAGGCCGCAGTGCACGCAGCTGTTGAAGTAACTGGCGATGGGCGCGTCGATGACTTCCTTGAGGACGCGGACGCCTTTTTCCAATGACGCGCTCATACTGCTCCCTCCCTAACCATCATGTTGGTTATGCCCAGACTATCGTGTCGGTCGCTGCCGGCATTCGCGGCCGGTCGCATCCCCGCTGTGCGGGGCCCCTGCTCCCTGCTCATACCGGCACCCCCTTATGACCGTTGACCTTGCCGTTGTACCAGCGCGAACCGAACAGGGTGAAGGCGTGGAAGAGCTTGGTGAAGGGCAGCACGACGAGCAGGATCTGGACGCTGAGGATATGGAGCGCGAGCATCAGCGTGTAGGGCAGCAGCAGATGCTGCACCGCCAGCCAACCGGTCAACACCGGCAGGAAGGTCACCGTCCAGGTAAACCAGTCCTCGAAGGTGCTGAGGAAGCGCTTGACAGGTTTGTTGATGCGGTCGACCAGCACCACCACCATCGCCGCCATCGTCACCACCGCGGCCAGGTCGATGAACTGTGACGGCAGCCCGGGCCACGACAGTCCGGTGAGGTTCTTGATCAGCAGGATATGCGGCGCGAACAGGAAGACGACGACAAACAGGCCGATGTGGAAGATGTAGCCGCCGATGTAGCTCACCGGCGAACGCTTCAGCATTCCCGGTGGCGGAACGGAACGACGGAACACCGTGTGCAGGCCAGACGCGCCGGAAGCAGGGCGCGGCGCCGACAGATCCTTCTTGCGGCCCAGCGAATAGATCTCGAACAGGCGCCACAACACGCCCAGCAGGAAAACTCCCACCGCGATGTCGAGGCCCGGACCACGGACCCAGGTCAGGAATTGCAGTTCATTCATGGTCATTTCTCCAGATCGGCTAGCGTGGTGGTCTCGTGCGCAGACTTGGCGGAGGCCTTCTTGGCTCGGTTGGCGAAGCTGACTGCCACGCCGACAGCCGCGCCCGCCACTGCCGCCGCAGCGGCGATCTTCAGCGGATCGGCCGGCATCGACAGCGCCTTGTAGAAGCCGCCGGCATCCCAGAAATCGGGCTCGGAACAGCCGAGGCAACCATGTCCCGATTCCACCGGCCAGGAGGTGCCGCCATTCCATTTCACCGTGGCGCAGGCGTTGTAGGTCACCGGGCCCTTGCAGCCCAGTTCGAACAGGCACCAACCCTGGCGCGCGCCCTCATCGTCGAAAGTCTTGGCGAACTTGCCCTGGTCGTAGAACGGGCGGCGATAGCAGCGGTCGTGGATGGTTTCGCCGTAGAAGGCCTTGGGCCGCCCCTTGTCGTCCAGTTCCGGCAACTTGCCAAAAGTGAGGTAATGCGCCAGCACGCCGGTCATCACGGTCGGGATCGGCGGGCAACCCGGAATGTTGACGATGGGTTTGTCCTTGATGATGTCGGACACCGACACTGCGCCGGTCGGATTGGGATTGGCTTTCGGAATGCCGCCGAAGGACGCGCAGGACCCCATGGCGACAATCGCCGCGGCGCCCGCGGCGGCTTCTTTCAGGGTTTCCAGATTGGTGCGGCCGGCGGTGCAGGAAAAGACACCATCCTCTCCCAGGGGAATCGAACCGTCGACGATCAGCAGATATTTGCCCGCGTTCTCTTCCATCGCCTGGTGGCGGGCTTCCTCGGCCTGAAATCCGGCCGCGGCCATCAGCGTCTCCTGATAATCGAGCGAGATCACGTCGAAAATCATGCCTTCGAGCGTCGGCGAATGCGATCGCGTGATCGATTCGGTACAGCCGGTGCATTCCTGGAATGGCAGCCAGATCACCGAAGGACGCCTGGCCGACGCCATGGCCTCCGCCATCGCCAGGCCTGCCGAGGGTGGCAGGGCCATCATCGACGCCAGGGTGGCGCAGTATTTCATGAAGGTGCGACGGCTTA